>NZ_JBNPJU010000062.1:0-91439 GCF_050312575.1 Pseudomonas sp. R11F
ACGCGCAGCGGTAGTTCAGTCGGTTAGAATACCGGCCTGTCACGCCGGGGGTCGCGGGTTCGAGTCCCGTCCGCTGCGCCATATTTTCCAGGTCCGATATGTCGGGCTTGAGATCGAACAGCCAAGGCTGATCGATCAGATGTTCCAAGACAGTTGAGGTTTTGCCTTGGCTGGTCAAGCGATACGCAGCGGTAGTTCAGTCGGTTAGAATACCGGCCTGTCACGCCGGGGGTCGCGGGTTCGAGTCCCGTCCGCTGCGCCATATCTGCCTCAAGGCCCACTGAACGCCTTGAAGCACAAAGAAAGCCTCTGGCTACTTTGATCCGATAGCAAAGACCCTGGTCGAAAGACCGGGGTTTTTTGTTTCTGCGATTTGGAAAACTGCCCGAAGAGCCGGCGAACCGGCTCTCACTGTGCTGTCAGAACCCCAGCTTATCCCGCAGCCCGTAGTACCAGGCCCCGAGTGCCGCAAACGGCGTGCGCAGTAGTTGTCCGCCCGGAAATGGGTAGTGCGGCAGGTCGGCAAACGCATCAAAACGCTCTGCCTGGCCTTTCAATGCCTCGGCCAATACCTTGCCTGCCAGGTGGGTGTACGTCACGCCATGGCCGCTGCAGCCCTGGGAATAGTAGATGTTGTCGCCCAGGCGCCCGACCTGCGGCAGTCGGGAGAGTGTCAGCAGGAAATTGCCGGTCCAGGCGTAGTCGATTTTCACATCCTTGAGCTGCGGAAAGGCCTTGAGCATCTTCGGTCGGATGATCGCTTCGATGTTCGCCGGATCGCGTGCTCCATACACCACACCGCCGCCGAAGATCAGGCGCTTGTCGCGGGTGAGACGGTAATAGTCGAGCAGATAGTTGCAGTCTTCTACGCAGTAGTCCTGCGGCAGCAGTGTCTTCGCCAGCTCATCGCCCAGTGGCGCCGTGGTGATGACTTGAGTGCCGCAGGGCATCGACTTGGCCGCCAGCTCCGGCACCAGGTTCCCCAGATAGGCGTTACCCGCGACAATGATGAATTTGGCCCTGACCTTGCCCTCGGCGGTATGCACTACCGGGTTGGCGCCGCGCTCGATGCGCACCGCCGCCGACTGTTCATAAATGACGCCCCCCAGGGACTCGACGGCCGCAGCTTCTCCCAATGCAAGGTTGAGTGGGTGGATATGCCCGCCACTCATGTCGAGCATGCCACCCACATAGTTGTCACAGGCCACCACGTCGCGAATGCGGCGTTCGTCCAGCAATTCCAGCTGAGTGTGGCCGAAGCGTTCCCACAGGCGCTTCTGCGACTCCAGATGAGCCATGTGCTTACTGTTGAGTGCGGCGAACACGCCGCCGTCCTTCAAGTCGCACTGGATCTGATACTTGGCCACGCGCTCGCGAATGATCCTGCCGCCTTCGAATGCCATTTGTCCCAGCAACTGGGCTTGCCTGGGGCCGACACTGCGCTCGATCACATCGATGTCACGGCTGTAGCTGTTGACGATTTGCCCGCCATTACGACCCGAGGCGCCGAACCCCACTTTGGCGGCCTCCAGCACCGTCACGCGAAAACCGTTTTCGAGCAGGAACAGCGCGCTGGAAAGACCGGTATAGCCGGCGCCGATCACGCACACATCGGTTTCGACTTCGCCCTGCAGCGTCGGGCGAGGCGGGACCGCATTGGCGGAGGCTGCGTAATACGACTGGGGGTAGGGGGTGTTCGCCATCCTGGAACCTCTGTTTTATATTTTTTACGAGTGCTCCGATCCTACCTGAGTTGAAAATTGCCTGCCAGCCACCGAAAAACCATGGGCATGCCCGCCGCAAATAAAAAATTCGCATATTCATAGGGTTAGCTGCAAAAAAGATGTTGACACCCCTCCGGAATTCCGTAGAATGCCGCCTCACAGCAGGCACGTAGCTCAGTTGGTTAGAGCACCACCTTGACATGGTGGGGGTCGTTGGTTCGAGTCCAATCGCGCCTACCAAACAAAATCCGCTCTGCTGGGCGGTCTGGAAGGGCTCACCGAAAGGTGGGCCCTTTTTTGTTGTCCGCGATTTGCACAGCGCTCGCAAACACCCACCTCAGGACGCCAGTTCGCGCCTGTCTCCAGGTACTCGATCAATGATTGGGGAATTCGACAGCGTCCTATATGAATCAGGCGCTACCGGGTACGCCCTTGGAATCAACCAGGGCCGGTCTTGATACTGGACACGACGGTCGGATTACCCTCATAACCTGCACCGCTATGCGGATCCCTATGCCCCGTGTGTGCGAGGTCGTCAGCAGAAAAGCTGCGCCACCCCTAGCAGGCAGATAATCTGGACGACCACCTGGCAGCGGATCTCGCCCAACGTCGCTGTTGCCTTACTCATTTGCCCGGCATACATATCGGCTAGCCTCTTGATCGGTACTGGCGCTGTGGATTTTGCCCAGATACAGCACTGCATTATTGAGTGTAGGCGCTGATCCAGAATTTTCACGACTGAATTCGACTCTCGGCCATGGAGGTGTCGCCGGGGCTGAATGACTGCACCGCGCCAGGTAAACCGGCGCCGATCACCCACAAAATTTATTGGTTTGCAGCAACAATTTTTCTTGTTGGACACCCCCCGGCCCAAGCGGCAAAGATGCCGCCACTGTCGCTCGACCTTCCAGGTCAACAATAAAAAAACCTAGCCGACTGCACGCCACTTTCATGCTGTGAGCCCTTTGCCCACATCCTGCTGTAATGGCGCCGCAGCGCGCACTAAAGGACCTCTCCGCCATGCAAACAGTTGTGAACTTATGGCCGTTGATCGGCGTACTCGTCATCGTGGTCGGCTTTGTATTGCGCTTCAATCCGCTGTTGGTGGTCACCGCCGCCGCCATCGCCACCGGGCTCGCCGCCCAATTCCCGCTGGAAAAAATACTGACTTCCATGGGGGATGGCTTTCTTCAGACCCGCGCCCTGCAATTGATTCTGTTATTACCGCTGGCGGTGATCGGCTTGTTGGAGCGCCATGGCTTGCGCCTGCATGCACAAAACTGGATCGCCCGCTTCGAACGTGCCACGGTCGGGCGTTTGCTGATCATGTATCTGTTTGTGCGTGAGTCCACGGCGGCCATGGGGCTGACCAGCCTGGGTGGCCATCCGCAAATGGTGCGGCCGCTCTTGGCGCCGATGGCCGAAGGCGCAGCGGAAAAACGCTTTGGCAAGCTGCCGGACAAGCTGCGCCACAAGGTACTGGCCATGTGCGCCGCCACCGACAACGTCGGGTTGTTTTTTGGTGAGGATATCTTTGTCGCCTTCGGTGCGATTGCGTTGATGCACACCTTTTTGCTGGGTTCGGGAATTGATGTGGAGCCGTTGCACATTGCGGTGTGGGGCATCCCGACGGCGATCTGCGCCTTCATCATTCATGCGATCCGGCTCCATCGCTTCGATCGACGACTGACCCGCGAGATGAGCCCCGCCGGCGTCCCGGTGGAGGCTGCTCAATGATTATTTCCATTCAATATCTTTACTGGCTGGCGGGTGTCCTGTTGCTGATCACCGCGGGCATGATCCTGCTCGACCGTACCCACCCCAAGCGCTGGTCCAGCGCGTTGTTCTGGTTGTTGTTTGCCGTGCCGTTCCTGGCAGGGGAGCGCCTGCCCTCGGTGGTCATCGGCGTCGGAGTGGTGGTGATGGCGTTGATCGCGGGTCTGGGCGGCGTTGGCCGTGGCCAGCACGCCGAGCTGCATGACAAGGCTTCCCGCGCCAGTGCCGGGCGCCTGGGCCACAAGCTGTTTATCCCGGCGTTGGCCATACCGCTGACCACGGTGATCGGCTCGGTATTGCTCAAGCACACCGAAGTGGGCGGTGTACCGCTGCTGGACCCGAAGAACACAACCTTTGTCTCCCTGGGCATCGGCTGCCTGATTGCGCTTGGCCTGGCCTGCTGGCTGACCCGTGATACGCCGGTACAAGCCTTGCGTGAATCGCGCCGTCTGACCGAAGCCCTGGGCTGGGCCATGGTATTGCCGCAGATGCTGGCAATGCTCGGGTTGCTGTTCAACGAGGCCGGGGTAGGCACTGCGGTCGCCCACGTCACTACCACCTATATCAACCTGGATTACAAGTGGGTGGCGGTGATGGTTTATGTGCTGGGCATGGCGTTGTTTACCGTGATCATGGGTAATGGATTTGCGGCGTTCCCTGTCATGACCGGCGGTGTCGGCGTGCCGGTACTGGTGGGAATTTACGGCGGCAACCCGGCGGTGATGGCCGCCATCGGTATGTTTTCCGGCTACTGCGGAACGCTGATGACGCCGATGGCGGCCAACTTCAATATCGTTCCGGCGGCGTTGCTGGAGTTGCCCGATAAAAATGCGGTGATCAAGGCGCAGATACCGACTGCATTGATGATGCTTCTGGTCAATATCGTGCTGCTTTACCTGTTGATGTGAGGCCACTATGCAAATTGTGCTGCTGACGGGCTTCGAGCCTTTTGATAACGACCGGGTGAACCCCTCGTGGGAGGCCGTGCGTCAGTTGGATGGCGTGCTGTTGAGCGAGGGTGTGCAGATAGTTGCGCGTTGCTTGCCCTGCGCATTTGCCACCGCTGCCGAGAGCCTGCTCCGGTTGATCCACGAACTGCACCCGGTCATGGTCATCGCCACGGGCTTGGGCCCTGGGCGTAGCGATATTTCCATCGAGCGTATTGCGATCAACGTTAACGATGCGCGCATTCCCGACAATCTTGGGGCGCAGCCGATTGATACGCCAGTGCTGGACGGCGGCCCGGCTGCGTACTTCTCGACATTGCCGATCAAGAGCATGGTCAGGGCGGTGCGCGAGGCGGGTATTGCGGCCTCGGTTTCGCAGACAGCGGGGACGTTTGTGTGCAACCAGGTGTTTTATCGGTTGCAGCATGCACTGGCGGGGGCTGCGGTGCGCAGTGGGTTTATTCATGTACCGGGCCTGCCTGAATCGGGCGAGCCGTCGATGGCGTTATCGACGGTAGTGGAGGGGCTGCGTGTTGCGGTTTCGGCAGCCTGGCAAACTCACGTCGACATCGTGCTGGGCGGTGGTCAGGTAAGCTGACGACGGGCTTTCCCTCAGACCTCACGGCCTGGGAAAAACAACTCAAAGCACGTCACGCCATCTTCACTGCTCACGCGGTATCGCCCGTTATGCAAGTGCATGATGGTTGCCACGATCGACAGCCCCAGTCCGTTGGACTGGGACGACCGTTCGCGGGATTCATCCACCCGGTAAAACCGTTCGAACAAGCGTGGCAGATGCTCGGCGGGAATGGTCTGGCCGTGGTTGCTCACTTTCAGATGGATACCCGCGTCATCAGGGATCGCCTGGATGCTCAGTTCCGAACCCGGCGCGCCGTACTTGATGGCGTTGGCGCACAGGTTCGCCAAGGCACGCCGCAGCAGCATCGGTTCAGCCCAGATCACCCCTTCGCCCGAGGCAACAATGGGCATGTGCACATCACCGGCCAGCCCTTCGAAGTAATCCGCGATGCGTTCCACTTCATCCGCCGCGCTCAACTCCTGACGTTGGCGCAGCGCGCTGGCGGGGTCGGTGCGAGCCAGAAACAGCATGTTGTCGAGCATCCGTGCCAGGCGCTCAAGCTCTTCTACATTGGAGGCCAGCAGTTGTTGATAGCTTTCAATACTGCGGCCTTGTTGCAGGGCCACCTGGGTTTCTCCCAGCAAGTTGTTGATCGGTGTACGCAGTTCATGCGCCATATCGGTAGACACCTGGCCCAACTGCACAAAGCCTTTAGCCAGCCGTTCGAGCATGGTGTTGAACGCATCGATCATGGGCAGCAGTTCTTTCGGCGTGCCGTGGCTATCGAGCCGTTCGGCCAGGTTGCCCACGCCGATCCCTTGAGTGTGCCGGGCCAGGCGACGTAACGGCAGCAGGCCACGGTGCACGAGCAGGTAACCCACCACCGCGAGGATGATCGCGGCGATGCTTGCCAGGATAAACACGTTCAAGCGATAGCTGGCGAGCATGCTGGTGCGTTCGGTCATCAGACGCCCGGTGGTGACCTGCAGGCTGCCAAGGTCTCCCGAGTCGATCGACGCAGCGACGGTGGCGAAGGGCACGCCATTTACACCGGGCAGATGGTGCACGTCGGCGAAGCCCAGCTCGCGGTCTTTGGGCGCCGGGGGCACGGACGGTATTTCAATGTTTCCTGGGTTGACCAGCAACAAAGGCTTCTGGCCAGGTGCTGCGATGCTCAGCACCGATTCGCTGTTGCCCAGCATGTTCTGGAACAGCTCCGGCTTGGTCTTGATCAGGTCCAGGGTGTTGCTGTCGTTGAGTAGTTTGCGCAGTTGGTCGGCGCGATAGATCAGCGAAGCGTCGTCACGCTTGATCAGTTCACGTTCCAGCTCGCGGTAAAGCGCCACGCCTAATGTGGCGAGCAGGGCGAAGGCGAGCAAGGCGAAGATCAGCGCCAGGCGCAGGGTCAATGAATAATGGCGACGGTTGCTCATGGCTGGGTATCGAAGCGGTAGCCGATGCCCCGCACGCTGTGAATCAGTTTGAGCTGGAACGGATCATCGATTTTCAAGCGCAGGCGCCGTACGGCAACGTCCACCACGTTGGTGTCACTGTCGAAGTTCATGTCCCACACCCGCGAGGCAATCATCGAGCGTGATAACACCTGGTCTTGATGAGTCGCGAACAGGTGCAGCAGGGCAAACTCTTTATTGGTCAGCGTAATGCGCGTACCGGCACGGGTGACACGGCGTTTCAGGACGTCAATTTGCAGGTCGGCGATTTGCAGCTGTTCTTCTTCGCGACTGGGGCCGCGGCGGGTCAGGGTGCGCAGGCGCGCCACCAGCTCGGCGAACGAGAAGGGCTTGATCAGATAGTCATCGGCGCCCAGCTCCAGTCCCTTGATACGGTCGGCAATGTCATCGCGGGCGGTGAGAAACAGCACCGGCGTATCGGCTTCCTTGCGCAGGCGGCGCAGCACTTCCCAACCGTCCATTTTCGGCATCATCACATCCAGCACGATCACATCGAATGGCGCTTCCAGCGCTTGATGCAGTCCATCGACACCATCACGGGCGAGGCTCACCGAGTAACCCAACTCCCGCAGTCCGTTGAGCAGGTAGTTGCCGGCCTTGGGTTCGTCTTCGACTACGAGGATATTCATGGCAAGTGCCTTGGTTCGATGTGTGGCGCAAGTGTAGCCCGATCAATTCTCACTGGCACAACCGATGCCTTGCACCTGGTAGTCGAGTACGTGTTCGCGGCCCTGATGGTCCAGGTAGTTGAGACGAGCGGGGACAATGCCGCACTGCCCGTAGGTGTCGGTGCTCGATAACACTTTGTCGATGTCCAGGTGAACGAAGAAGCCGGTTTTGTCGTGGATCACGTTTGTTGCAGGGGCAGTGTCGGCGGCGAATGCCGAACCGGTGGCGAGCAAGGTGGCAAAGCCGAGGGTAAACAGTTTCATGATGGTGTCTCTTTCCAAGGGATGGCTGCCAGGTTCCGGCAGTGAGTTCACGGTAATCAGGCACCCCGAACAGCCAACCAACAGAATCATGACAAGTTTGTAATGAAGTGCCTGAGGCTCGAAGGTTTCGAGGATCAGAGAGGTGATTTTTGGGGCGCGTAACGTTTCAGGCCGGGGGATGGGCGGCCTGCCGCTTTATTCCGAGGTTGCGATGCAATGGCGTGATCCGTAGATTGCATCGGGGTCAGCCAATGTTCGCTAATAGAAGGAAAACCAGCAGTGTCCGCTCCAGGCCCCTCCTTACTGACCCAACGCTACCGTGCCTTTCTGTTCGATATGGATGGGACCCTGCTCAATTCCATTGCCGCTGCCGAACGTGTGTGGAGCCGCTGGGCGACGCGGCATGGCTTGGAGGTCGAGGCGTTCCTCGCCACGATCCATGGTGCCAGGGCCATCGATACCATCACCCGCCAGGCGTTGCCAGGCATTGATCCGGAGGTCGAAGCGCAGTGGATCACCGCGGCTGAAATCGACGATGTCCAGGGGGTTGTGGCGATTCCCGGTGCAGTCGAGTTTCTGAACAGCTTGCCAGGTGATCGATGGGCGCTGGTGACCTCTGCACCCAAGGCGTTGGCATTGCGTCGGTTGGAGGCGGCAGGCATTGCAGCGCCGGTGGTGCTGGTGACGGCCGAAGATGTCGCGCGCGGCAAACCTGACCCCGCCTGTTATGTGCTCGGTGCGCAGCGCCTGGGCGTGCCGGTGCAGGACTGCTTGGTGTTCGAGGATGCTGCGGTAGGGATTCGAGCGGGGGAGGCTGCGGGAGCAGATGTGATGGTGGTCACCTCGACGCATCTCACGCCCCTGGCGACAGCGCATGCTTGCATAACAGGGTATGAGGGATTAGAAGCCCGGTGTGATGCTGACGGCTGGTTGTCTTTGAGGCCGTTGGCAAGGTGATCTGAATACACCGAGTCGGTCATCGGCCTCGGTGGTCTTCACACAGGTCGGTTGACGCTTGTAACCGGCTGCTTCTCATGCCTTGGCGCGAGAGCACCATTTCCCTGAGTATCTCGTTGGCGAGCCGGGCAATGGCTTCAGTGCCGCGATAGTGCGCGCGCACGATTCCGGTAATCGCAAAGTGATCGGTTTCCGGGCCGCTGAGAATGGCTGACAGGGTGCCGTCAGCATGCAGCGTGCAGGTCACCGTGTAGCTGGGCAGGCGTGCCGCCAGCGCTTGTTCGATTTGAGATTTGCTGAGGGTGTCCATCGGCTTTTAGCACCTTTCACTGTCCGCGCCAGCCCAAGCATAGGTGCTACTGTGGGTCTGTAAATACCGGCAATCTGATAGCGTGGCAACGTCAGCGTATGGTTTTTCGATACTCACGATGGGCCGCGCGTTGGCACAACTTGCGCAAAACAGTCTTTTGGATCGGCCTGATGCAAAACACCAGCAAGTAGCCACAGAGCAGTAACGCCAGGTCCAGCGAAGAGTGAGTGCCGGGATCGCTGACGCGGTCAATTTCGAACCTCAGGCCATATCCGGCAGCCAGGAAAATCAGCCCTATCAACAGGGTGATCATCCAGGATCTGGAAATAAGCGGCTGTGTTGCTCGATGCCTCATCGACGTGCTCCTGAATGCACACAGACAGATGGCAGGGTGATTGTCAGAAGGTTCGGCTACGAATAACGCCGCAAGTTCCAGGCTTTATGACAGTTTTATCTCACCGCGAGGGAAATGCAGGAGGCGCGCTGAACGCGTAAGCATACGCGAGCAGGCTGAATGGGTTTTCGCCAGCCGTCACTGTGAACGAAAAGGCTGGCTACTCGGGGCGCTTCAAGGCGTCTGGTTTTTGTCCGGCGCAGTGAGGCCGGCCTGGATGCGCTGATAAATCTCCTCACGATGCACGGCGACGTCTTTGGGAGCGTTGATGCCGATTCGAACTTGCTGGCCGCTGACGCCCAGGATGGTGATCGTAATGTTATCACCGATGTTTATGCTTTCACCGACTTTGCGGGTGAGTATAAGCATGGACTTCTCCTTGATTACTTTTAAGGACACATGTTCCAGACAGGGTAGGTGTCAGATGTGTGTAGCTTACTGCTAAGCGCTTCCCTGTGACTGCCTCTTTTAGGACGCATAGAGGCGACATTAATTCCCATGGCGGCATCATACAGGTCTGCGGTACATCATTCGCATTGTTTAAGCCAACGTTTATGACGGCCAGAATAGACAGTGAATGGTAAAGTTGCCTCTTTATCCTCAAAGGAGCAGGGCAGTGCGTAAAGTAGCGATGGCGATTGCGGTGTTGGCATTGACCGGTTGCGGTGAAGGCAAACCTGTCGATGCCCCCAAGGCCAAGCCTGCCGTGACCGAAAGCCAGCCACAAACCGGCGCGATTGCCGCTCAGGAATGGGATGTGTGGGTAGGCCCGCCGGATCACAAACTGCAGGCGATCACCGACCTGACCGCGTGGTTGCTGGAACACGGCTTCAGTTTTTATATTGTGAAAGTGGACGGTAAGGACGAGGTGTTTCTGGGGCCGTTCGCCAGCAAAGCTGAGGCCGAAGCCAAGCAGGCACTGCTGACTGAAAAGCTGGCCCGCGCCAAGAAGAACGACACCGAGTCGCAAGTCATCGAGCACAAGGCCGCGCAATAGTAGGCGGGCTGGGCGGGAATACCGCCCACGTTCAACTGCAGGCTTTCAAGTTCACCGGGCCCACAAATTCATTGCCGCGGCCCATCACGCAGGCAACTGTCTGATTGCGCTGGCGCTCCCAGGTCTGTACCGGATAGGTCTTGTTCCAGGCTTCGTACAGCTGGCGATCCTGTTTTGACAGGCGTAACCCGTATTGTTTGCTCATATAAAAATACGTGCGTGCGATCATTCCGCGAATCGACGGTCGTGGCATGACCTTCTTGGCCTTGAAGTCCACTTGGGTCAGGCATGAGCCGTATTGCCCGCTTTGCACTGGCAGCCAGCCGAAGCTGAAGTTGTTACGGTCGCCATTCACTTCGCCGATACTCGGCACCAGGTTGTGCAGGTCCGCCTCGGCCCGCTTGAACACATCATCGTGGCGCGTGCAGTTTTTTCTCCCTCCATTTTGCCAGCATTGGCGCTGATGCCCAATTTGCCAGGCCGGTACAATGTGTTCCCACTCAATACGCGCGGCGCGGTTGGCATTTTTGCGTGGGATGTAACCACAGGCTTTCAGGTCCACCCGGTTACCGGTGTATTTGCAGCCGCAATAAAATTCGGTGGATTGCGGAGCGTAGAGCTTCCAGGCGATTTTCTTGGCTTCGCTGAAGGTGCGAGGGGCTTGGGCGTTGGCGGTGAGGGCAAAAAACAGGCAGCACACAGCGATAAAACGGACACTCATTCAATCAATCTTCCTTCGGCACAACCCAGAAAATCTGCACGCCACCGTCATCCCGATAGGCGAGGGTGACGTTATCGTTTTCGGCGATCTCTTCCAGCAGGCGCTCCCACTCATCCACAGGCTCATCCGGCAGACGGAAGATCAACGCTGCCTTGGCTTTTTGGGCGTTGGTTGAATTGATGATTTTTTGCACGCGCAGCGCCAGGCGTTCGTAGGCGTCTGGCGATGTGGGCGCTGCGGAAGAAGACTTTGCCACAGAGAATTCCTTGGTGGGCTGTACGCACATACAGTATTTAACTGTGGGCGTTTTCGCAACTACTTAAAATTCAAGAGGTTCTGGAAGGCGGGGTATTCAAGGTTCCAGTGGTCTATCGGTCGGCCAATTTACGGATGCGGTACACGCAGCGGCGACCGCCACGCAGTAAATGCTCTTCGCGCGTCACCTGGCCCCAGCCCTGCATCAGCATTTGAAATTGCGACAGTTCTGATGCGCAGAATCCTTGGCATTTGGTTGCGGCGGCGCAAATCGGGCAATGGTCCTCGATCAATAAAAAATCATCACCATCGCTTTCAACCCGTGCCATATAGCCTTCCGCATCTCGCGCATCGGCCAGTCGCTTGACGCGTTCGGCCAAGGAACTCGCCGATGCCAGTTGCGCTTGATACTCGGCTAATTGTTGCGAGCCGCGTAGTTCGATGACTTGATCTATGCCCCCCTGGCCAAACAACTGCGTCACCGATTCGATGATTTGCACGGTGAGTTGGGCGTGCGTATCGGGAAATCGCGCATGACCGGAATCAGTCAACTGCCATAGCTGTTTGGGGCGACCAACGCCTGAGCGTGAGACCACGCTATCGACCAAGTCTTGTTCGACCAACTTGACCATTTGTTGGCGCACCGCTTCGGATGTCACCCCCAGCACCTTTGACAAATCCGCCGTACTGCATGTGCCATGGGTTTTAAGGTGTCTCAAGAGATGTTCGGATGAGCGCGAAGTCGAGTTATCCAGGCTTTTGTTTGCATACGTCATTGTGGGCTCAATAATATTGAAACTGTTAGCTTGCTTATTAAGGCATCTCCCGCGGCAGGCTTCAAGCCTGCGCTCTTGGTAGCTGTGGGAAAAACG
Source organism: Pseudomonas sp. R11F (assembly GCF_050312575.1). Lineage (NCBI taxonomy): Bacteria > Pseudomonadati > Pseudomonadota > Gammaproteobacteria > Pseudomonadales > Pseudomonadaceae > Pseudomonas > Pseudomonas sp. R11F. The sequence continues at coordinate 11,938 of NZ_JBNPJU010000062.1, forward strand.
TATGGATGCTCAACGAGCACTTAGACACTGAGGAAACAATAGGCAGCTGACGTTATGAAAGCGTCATTCCGATACTGTCGGTGGGGCTGGTTTTTGGGGTAGGGCGGGGGCTTTTATCGCGGGGTCTACGAGTGGGTAGAGGCAGATAAATCTGCCTCTACCGCAGTGTCACCAGGAATCAGTATTCCCAGAACATCCGTTGCAGTTCCTTGCTGTCCTGGGTCTTGGTCAGGGCAACCATTGCCAGGATGCGGGCTTTCTGTGGGTTCAGGTCAAGGGCGGCGACCCAGTCGTATTTGTCGTCCGGCTGTTCGGCGTTACGCAGCACCATGCCGCCGGCGTTGACGTGGGAGGAGCGAATGATCTGCACGCCTTGCTTGCGCAGTTCCACCAGCGCTGGAACGACCTTGGACGATACCGAACCATTACCGGTACCGGCGTGGATGATGGCCTTGGCGCCAGCCTGGGCCAATGCTTTGTAGGCGGTATCGCTTACGTTGCCGTAGCCGTAGGCAATTTCAACGTCAGGCAGGCTCTTGATGGTCTTGATGTCGAACTCCGAATCCATGGTGTGGCGCTTGGCTGGCAGGCGGAACCAGTAGGATTTGCCTTCCACTACCATGCCCAGCGGGCCCCAAGGGCTCTTGAACGCTTCGGTTTTGATGTTGATCATTTTGCTGACGTCGCGACCCGATTGGATCTCGTCGTTCATGGTCACCAGCACGCCCTTGCCACGCGCATCTTTGCTGCCGGCCACGGCCACGGCGTTGTACAGGTTAAGCATGCCGTCCGCGGACATTGCGGTGCCTGGGCGCATGGAGCCGACCACCACGATTGGCTTGTCGGTTTTTTCCACCAGGTTCAGGAAGTAGGCGGTTTCTTCGAGGGTGTCGGTACCGTGGGTGATCACGATGCCGTCAACGTCCTTGCTGTCGGCCAGTTCGGCCACGCGGCGGCCCAGTTGCAGCAGGTTTTCGTTGTTGATGCTTTCGGAGGCGATCTGCATCACTTGTTCGCCACGCACGTTGGCGATCTGGGAGAGCTCGGGAACGCCGGCGATCAGTTGTTCGATACCGACTTTGGCTGCCTGATAGGTGGCGCTGTTGGCGGCACTGGCGCCAGCGCCGGCGATGGTACCGCCGGTGGCGAGGATCACCACGTTGGACAGTTTGGTCTTGGTTTCAACTTCTTTTGCGTGGGCGGCAACAGGGAACAGCAGCAGAAGGGCGAGGGCGCCCGGAACAAAGTTCTTCAATGCAGATTTCATTATTTTTCTCTCTGGTTTTTGATGAGTGCGGTGGCAGTTTCATCCAGAACACCCGGGCGACTCTGAACGCCTCGGGTGCTGAGAAAGAGCAGGATTTGTACCAGGCGGATTGTGCGCAGGGATATAAATTAACGTATTGATTTAAAACAACTTAATTTGAATTTTTGACGTTGCGAAAAGGGCGTTTGTCCGGCTTTCCGAACAGTGCGTGGGTATTTCGTTCGGTTGTCCGAAAAAGATGACGGAATATTCCTGGCTCCCGCATGACCTTGGTGTCACAGCCTGTCGTTTCGGCGCAGGACCTGGTGAGGTGATGTTCAAACACATCTCAGGGGGCGTAACTGCGGCGCTGAGGACCTTGGATGAAAGACGGATTACCCCGTTGACAAACCTCGACAAGGTTCTCATAGTTTGAATAACGCAAACGTTTGCGAGATGTTTCACGAAGCGCTTCTGGTGTGTCGTGACCGCTCGTTTCAGCCCCCCGGGTGGGGCGGCTGCCGAAGAGGGTTTCGGTGCAAGCGTTGCTCACAATAATCATAAGATCGGAGTGAACCCATGAAGCTGCCATTTGCTGGACGCCTTCTTGCTGTCGCTGTGCTTGCCGCCGCATCCGCTGCCCTGCCTCTCTCCTCTGCATTTGCCGATGACGCTGCCGCCAAACCCAAGGTCGGCCTGGTCATGAAGTCCCTCGCCAATGAATTTTTCGTCACGATGCAGGACGGTGCCAAGGACTACCAGAAAGCCCACGCCGCCGACTTCGACATGATCACCAACGGCATCAAGAACGAAACCGATACCAGCGCGCAGATCGATATCGTCAACCAGATGATCCTCGCCAAGGTTAACGCCATCGTGATTGCTCCTGCCGACTCCAAGGCGCTGGTTACCGTGCTGAAGAAGGCTTCGGACGCGGGCATCAAGGTCGTCAACATTGATAACCGCCTGGACCCTGACGTCCTGAAAAGCAAAAACCTCGACATTCCGTTCGTAGGCCCGGACAACCGCAAAGGCGCCAAGCTGGTAGGCGATTACCTGGCCAAGCACCTGACCTCGGGTGACAAAGTCGCGATCATCGAAGGCGTACCCACCACCACCAATGCCCAGCAGCGCACCGCAGGCTTCAAGGATGCGATGGACGCTGCCGGTATGAAGATCGTTTCCACCCAGTCCGGCAACTGGGAAATCGACCAGGGCCAGAAAGTGGCGTCCGCCATGTTGAGCGAACACCCAGACCTCAAGGCACTGCTGGCCGGCAATGACAACATGGCGCTGGGCGCTGTGTCTGCCGTACGTGCCGCAGGCAAGACTGGCAAAGTGCAGGTGGTCGGCTATGACAACATCGAAGCCATCAAGCCGATGCTGCAAGACGGCCGTGTACTTGCGACCGCCGACCAGGCTGCTGCCCAGCAAGCCGTGTTCGGTATCCAGAACGCGCTCAAGCTGGTCAAGGGTGAGAAAGTCGATGCCAAAGACGGCGTGATCGAAACCCCTGTCGAACTCGTCCTCAAGAAGTAATCCTGGCAGTACCCAACAGCGTCCGCTCGTCCTGAGCGGGCGCCTGGAGATTTTCCTATGTCATCTTCCGCCCCGAACGCTGTCCTCTCGGTCAGCGGTATCGGCAAAACCTATGCCCAACCGGTTCTGGCCGACATCACCCTGACGCTTAATCGCGGGGAAGTGCTGGCGCTGACCGGTGAAAACGGTGCAGGTAAAAGCACGCTGTCGAAGATTATCGGCGGCTTGGTCACGCCGACCACCGGGCACATGCAGTTCAACGGTCAGGATTACCGCCCGGCCAGCCGTACCCAGGCCGAAGAGCTGGGCGTGCGCATGGTCATGCAGGAACTCAACTTGCTGCCGACGCTGACCGTGGCCGAAAACCTGTTCCTGGATAACCTGCCCAGCCGGTGCGGCTGGATCAGCCGCAAGCAACTGCGCACGGCCGCAATCGAAGCCATGGCCCAGGTTGGCCTGGACGCCATCGACCCGGACACCCTCGTCGGCAGCCTGGGTATCGGGCATCAACAAATGGTCGAGATTGCGCGCAACCTGATCGGCGATTGCCATGTGCTGATCCTCGACGAGCCCACGGCCATGCTCACCGCGCGTGAAGTCGAGATGCTGTTCGAGCAAATCACCCGCTTGCAGGCTCGCGGCGTGGCGATCATCTACATCTCGCACCGGCTCGAGGAGCTGGCCCGTGTTGCCCAGCGCATTGCGGTACTGCGTGATGGCAAGCTGGTCTGCGTCGAGCCGATGGCCAACTACAACAGCGAGCAACTGGTCACCCTGATGGTGGGCCGTGAGTTGGGTGAGCAGATTGACCTGGGCCCGCGGACCATTGGTGGTCCCGCCCTGACCGTGAAAGGGCTGACCCGTTCGGACAAGGTTCGCGATGTGTCCTTTGAAGTGCGCGCCGGCGAAATCTATGGCATCTCCGGCTTGATCGGCGCCGGCCGCACCGAGCTGTTGCGCCTGATCTTTGGTGCTGACCTGGCCGACAGCGGCACCATTGCCCTGGGCTCGCCTGCCCAGGTAGTGAGCATTCGTTCGCCAGTGGACGCGGTGGGGCATGGGATTGCCTTGATCACCGAGGACCGCAAAGGTGAAGGTTTGCTGCTGACCCAATCCATCAGTGCCAACATCGCGCTGGGCAACATGCCCAAGATTTCCGGTGGTGGCGTGGTGAACAACCGTGACGAAACCGCCTTGGCCAAGCGTCAGGTAGATGCCATGCGCATCCGCAGCTCCAGCCCGGCGCAATTGGTCAGCGAGCTGTCGGGTGGCAACCAGCAGAAAGTCGTGATTGGTCGCTGGCTGGAGCGCGATTGTGCGGTAATGCTGTTCGACGAACCGACCCGTGGCATCGACGTTGGTGCCAAGTTCGACATCTATGCCTTGCTGGGCGAGCTGACTCGCCAGGGCAAGGCGCTGGTGGTGGTGTCCAGCGATCTGCGAGAGCTGATGCTGATCTGTGATCGGATCGGCGTGCTCTCCGCCGGACGCCTGATCGAAACCTTCGAGCGCGACAGCTGGACCCAGGACGAGCTGCTTGCCGCCGCCTTTGCCGGCTATCAAAAACGTGATGCGCTGCTCAACGACGCAGTGCTTAGGGATACCCCATGAAAACAACAACTTCCCCCGGCAAAACCGGCGGTAACTTCTACGGCCTGGGTACCTACCTGGGCCTGGCCGGTGCCTTGCTGGCGATGATTGCGCTGTTCTCGGTGCTCAGCGACCACTTCCTGTCCTATGACACCTTCAGCACCCTGGCCAACCAGATTCCGGACCTGATGGTGCTGGCGGTGGGCATGACCTTCATCCTGATCATCGGCGGTATCGACCTGTCGGTGGGCTCGGTGCTGGCGTTGGCCGCATCGGCGGTCAGCGTGGCGATTCTCGGCTGGGGCTGGAGCGTGTTGCCGGCCGCCATACTCGGCATGGGTTGCGCGGCGCTGGCTGGCACCATCACCGGCTCGATCACCGTGGCCTGGCGGATCCCGTCGTTCATCGTCTCGCTCGGTGTGCTGGAAATGGCGCGGGGCGTGGCCTATCAGATGACCGGCTCGCGCACCGCTTACATCGGTGACTCGTTTGCCTGGTTATCCAACCCGATTGCCTTTGGTATTTCTCCGTCGTTCATCATTGCGTTGCTGGTGATCATCGCGGCGCAACTGGTGTTGACCCGAACGGTATTCGGTCGCTACCTCATTGGTATCGGCACAAACGAGGAGGCTGTGCGTCTGGCGGGGATCAATCCCAAGCCCTACAAAATCCTGGTATTCAGCCTGATGGGGTTGTTGGCCGGTGTTGCGGCGTTGTTCCAGATCTCGCGCCTTGAAGCGGCAGACCCGAACGCCGGTTCCGGCCTGGAGCTGCAAGTGATCGCCGCTGTGGTGATCGGCGGTACCAGCCTGATGGGTGGGCGCGGTTCGGTCATCAGTACCTTTTTCGGGGTGTTGATTATTTCGGTGCTGGCGGCTGGCCTTGCGCAGATCGGTGCTACGGAACCTACTAAACGCATCATTACCGGTGCTGTCATTGTGATTGCCGTGGTCCTCGATACCTATCGCAGCCAGCGCGCCAGTCGGCGGGGCTGAACCATGGCAACGATCAAGGATGTGGCGGCGCTTGCGGGTATTTCCTATACCACGGTGTCCCATGTGGTGAACAAGACGCGCCCGGTCAGCGAGCCGGTACGCGTCAAAGTCGAGGCGGCGATCAAGCAGTTGGACTACGTGCCCAGCGCCGTTGCGCGCTCGCTCAAGGCCAAGACCACGGCCACCATTGGCTTGCTGGTGCCCAATAGCCTCAACCCGTACTTTGCGGAGCTGGCGCGTGGCATCGAGGATTACTGCGAGCGCAATGGCTACTGCGTGATTCTCTGCAACTCCGACGACGACGCTGAAAAACAGCGCAGTTATTTGCGCGTGTTGCTGGAAAAACGCGTCGACGGCTTGATCGTGACGTCTGTGGGCGGCGATGACAGTGGTCTTGCCGCCGGCTTGAGTGCGGTGCGCACGCCCATGGTGATTGTCGACCGGGCGCTGGATGGCATTGATGTCGATCTGGTACGCATCGATCACGAAGAGGGCGCTTATCTCGCCACCCGCCACCTGCTGGAACTGGGGCATCGGGACATCGCCTGTATCGGTGGCCCGGTGCATACCCGGGTAGCACAGATGCGTCTGGCGGGTTACCAGCGCGCGTTGCGCGAGGCGGGGGTCGAAGTGTCGGCCAGCCGTATCCTGGAAAGTGACTTCACCAGCACCGGAGGTTATGCCGCAGCCGTGCAGTTGTTGTCGGGAAACCCGCCCAGTGCGATTTTCGCCAGCAACGATATGATTGGCTTTGGCGTGCTGCGCGCCGCCGCGGAGCGCAATCTGCGTGTGCCGGGCGAGCTGTCGGTGATCGGTTTCGATGACATTCAGATGGGGCGCTATGTCTACCCCGCGCTGACGACGGTCGGGCAGTCGATCCTGCAATTGGGCGAGACGGCGGCCGAATTATTACTGCAACGAATAGCAACCCCCCAACTGCCGATCGATCAACGCATCGTGACGCCCAGCATTGTTTTGCGTGAGTCGACCGCGCCATTGGCCGATGTGTTCGCCCAATACCGCTGAACCGAATTGATGAGTACTGATGTATGCCAGCAAAAGTAGTGGTAATAGGCAGCTTGAACATGGACCTGGTCACCCGCGCCAGTCGTTTGCCACGTGCCGGTGAAACCCTGATCGGCCAGACGTTTTCCACCGTTCCCGGCGGCAAGGGCGCGAACCAGGCCGTCGCATCGGCCCGTCTGGGGGCGGATGTCGCGATGGTCGGTTGCGTCGGCACTGACGCCTACGGCAGCCAATTGCGGGAAGCGCTGCTGGTGGAGGGGGTCGATTGCCAGGCGGTCAGTGCTGTGGAAGGCTCCAGCGGTGTGGCGTTGATCGTGGTGGATGACAGCAGCCAGAACGCCATTGTGATTGTGGCGGGCAGCAACGACCAGTTGACGCCAGCGTCTCTGAAAAGCTGCGACGCGGTGTTACAGGCGGCAGATGTGATCATCTGTCAGCTTGAGGTGCCGATGGATACCGTTGGGCAGGCGCTCAAGCGGGGGCGTGAGCTGGGCAAGACAGTCATTCTCAACCCCGCCCCGGCAAGCGCACCGTTGCCTGCCGAGTGGTATCACTCGATCGATTACCTGATCCCCAATGAAAGTGAGGCCACTGCCCTCAGCGGTGTGACGGTCGACTCGCTCGACAGCGCCAAGGTCGCCGCGACCGCGCTGATCAAGGCGGGGGCGGGCAAGGTCATCATCACCCTTGGCGCCCAGGGAGCACTGTTTGCCGACGGCAAAGGCTTCGAACAGTGGGTGGCGCCGAAGGTCAAGGCGGTCGATACCACGGCCGCCGGCGATACCTTTGTCGGTGGCTTTGCCGCCGCGCTGGCCGCCGGCAAGAGCGAGGCCGAGGCGATCCGTTTCGGCCAGGTGGCGGCGGCGTTGTCAGTGACCCGTGCCGGTGCTCAGCCATCCATTCCTACGCTGCAAGACGTACAAGGTTTTGTGCCCTCATGAAAAAGACACCTTTGCTGAATATCGCCCTGTCGCGGGTCATCGCATCGCTGGGCCATGGTGACATCCTGGTTATCGGTGATGCGGGTCTGCCGGTGCCTCCCGGCGTGGAGCTGATCGACCTGGCGCTGACCCAGGGTATTCCGGATTTCATCAGCACCTTGCGCATCGTGCTGAGCGAAATGCAGGTTGAAAGCCACGTGCTGGCGGAGGAAATCCTGCTTAAACAACCGCCTGCACTGGGCGAGCTTGATGCGCTCGCAGAGCAGGCGGCGCTGGGTGAAAGGCGCCTGCTCAGCCATGACCAATTCAAGCAACTGAGCCGCAATGCCCGTGCGGTCGTGCGCACGGGCGAGTGCCAACCTTATTGCAATATCGCGCTGGTCTCCGGCGTAACGTTCTAGCGTCCCCCCTTATGACAAGGAGTGTTTTATGCATACCCTGAAAAACCTGTTCCGGAGTGTTCTGCTTTTGTCCGCGCTCACTGCTGCAAGCGCCCAAGCGGCGGAAAAAATCGACCTGATCATCGACACCGACCCTGGGGCCGATGATGTGGTGGCGTTGCTGTTTGCCATGGCCTCGCCGGAGGAGTTGAAGATTCGTGCACTGACCACCGTCGCCGGCAACGTGCGCCTGGACAAGACCTCTCGCAATGCGCGCCTGGCGCGTGAGTGGGCAGGGCGCGAAGATATTCCGGTGTACGCAGGTGCGCCAAAACCGCTGCTGCGCACACCGATCTACGCAGAGAATATTCATGGCAAGGAAGGGATTTCCGGCGTCACCGTGCACGAGCCCAAGAAGGGCCTGGCCGAAGGCAATGCCGTCGACTACCTGATCAAGACCCTGAGCAGCGCCGCGCCGCACAGCATCACCATCGCCATGCTCGGCCCACAGACCAACCTGGCGCTGGCGTTGACCCAGGCGCCGGAAATCACCCAGGGCATCAAGGAAGTGGTTGTGATGGGCGGCGCGCATTTCAATGGCGGTAATATTACGCCCGTGGCCGAGTTCAACCTGTTCGCCGATCCGGTCGCGGCTGAGATTGTGCTCAAAAGTGGTGTGAAGCTAACTTACCTGCCGCTGGACGTGACTCATAAGGTCCTCACCAGCGACGCCCGCCTTAAAAAGATTGCTGACCTGAATAACAACGCGAGCAAGGTGGTCAGCGCCATTCTGAATGAGTATGTCAAAGGCGATATGGAGCACTACGGGATTCCGGGTGGTCCGGTCCATGATGCTACCGTGGTGGCGTACCTGCTCAAGCCTTCGCTGTTCAGCGGTCGCGAGGCCAATATGGTCGTAGACAGCCGTGAGGGCCCCACCTTCGGCCAGACCATCGTCGACTGGTACGACGGCCTCAAGCAGCCGAAGAATGTGTTCTGGGTCGAGAACGGCGACGCCCAGGGCTTTTTCGATCTGCTGACCGAGCGCCTGGCGCGTCTGAAGTAGGGTGCTTGACCCGGTCGACGTTCGTCGTCCGGTCCTTAATCGCGCGTCTGCGCCCCCATGTAGTCGGCCGGGTATTTCTCGAATACCTGGCCGATGAACGCTTGTGCCGCCTGTGTGCCGAGTTCCTTGACCAGCAGGTCGATACCAATGATCGCCAGTTCTTCAGCGCTTCCAGGGCTGTAGGAGCTTTGGCCTTGGGGCCATTTGGCTTTGATATCGGCTTGGAGCGTTACGGTGGTCATGGAAATCTCACGGGCTGAAAATACGGGGCAATGCACTGGAAAGCGGTTCCAGCGGGCGCAGTTAAGCATTTTGCGGGGCATTTGGCACTGCTACTTAGGCATGAGGGAGGGGGCTGTGCGACACTGGCGCCCTGTTTAACGGCCGGGAAACTGCGCGTGCAAATCGATTTGAACAAGCCCGATAACCTTACGCTGGAGGCTGTGCGCCAACTGCTTGGCAGCGCCAGTGACGATGAACATACCCAATTGCGGGTCAGCAAGGCGGGCATCGCCTACATCTCGTCAGGGGTGGTCGGAGGGGCTGAGGTTGATGGCCTGCTGTTTCGCCTGGAGACCTGGGCTAAAGGGTCCGGCTATGTCGGCATCGTGGCGGCCAGCGATGAAGTCTGGGTCATGCAGATTTTCAACGCGCTCAAACAGAACTGGCCAAAACCAGCGTCTGACTACATCGACATCTACTGAATACGTTCATATCTAGTCACGATTGACCGGGCGCCTGCCGGCCGTGAGTCAGGCAGACTTGCGCGCAGGCGGTTAACGTCTTGAAACCAATCGCCTTGACTGCTGTCGCACGATCTCTGTCCATTTTTTATCATAGGAGGCTTCATGCCTTGGAAGCTCGCATCATTCGGTACTTTGTTGGCAGCACTCGCGTTGGCGGGTTGCAGCACCCCGGGTGCCTCTGAGCCAGGCAAAGATGCCACCGTGACCGATGCCGGTCATAGTCGCTGTGAGTCGAAGGCCGCCGAGTTCGCGATCGGCCAGAAAGCCTCGCCGCAACTGCTGGAGCAGGCGCGTACGCGTGCCGGCGCGCAGAACGCACGTATCCTCAAGCCCAACGATATGATCACGCTGGAGTATCGCTCCGACCGCTTGAACCTGAACACCGACGACAACCTGGTGATCACGCGGGTCAATTGCGGCTGATAGCGCCTCTTTTGTAGCGCCCATAAAAAACCCCGTCACATGGACGGGGTTTTTTTAGCTCAGCGGGGAATTACTCGCCGCGAACTTGTGCAGCTTGCATACCCTTTTGGCCTTTCTCAGCCACGAAGGAAACGGTTTGGCCTTCTTTCAGGCTTTTGAAACCGTCGCTTTCGATAGCTTTGAAGTGTACGAACAGGTCGTCACCGCCACCTTGAGGAGTGATGAAGCCGAAGCCTTTTTCATCGTTGAACCATTTAACGGTGCCGGTTTGGCGATTAGACATGGTGTATCTCCAAGAAACATATATTTTCAGTAGTACTGTGCTGCTCAGGCCAACTGGGCACACCGAGCTATCATAGTCGAAATGTTCGACTTGGGAGCCCCCCCAAGGCACTGTTTGCTCATCAATAGCGCTGCATTGCGGGTTTGGATCGGCTGAAAGCCCCGATCTACGGGGCTTTGGCTCGAAATATCAACTGATAAAAAAAGCCGTAAAAGCTGCGTATTTTGTGAGAAATGGCAGTTTTTGGGCTGTTTTTCCCAGGGCAAAGCAGTGGTGCCAATGGAAAATCTTACTTTTTCTTCACGACTTTGCAGGACGAAATAGCCGCGACGGCTTTGTTTTTAAGCTCCGGGCTGGCGTTCTGGTTAGTCATGAGTTCCTTGATTTCGGCGGTGCTCAATTCGGCGTTGATCTTGTCAGCGCCGCATTCGCAGTGAGTCTTTGCGGTTTTGGCATCCACGTTCTGGCTGGCTGCCGCGCTGCAGTCATTAATAAAGCTGTCCCGTGCGCCCGCTGGCCAGTTCGAGGGGGCTGCTGCCTGCGCACCGAGCGAAAGGAGGGTCAGGGAGGCAGCTAGGGCGAGGCTGGAGGTAAAACGCATCATGAAATGCTCCTGGGGTTTGAGGACGAACGGCAATTCTCAGTGGGTTTGAGGGGTAGCGTACAGCTCAAGTTCACTTTCGCGACCATAAAGCCTGGAATTTGCTATTGCATGAAGAGGCGCCAGCACGATGACCGTTCATCTGTGCTAGCATCCGCCTCCTGGCTATTCCAAGGCGCGCCATTTGCCGCCTCGCCATGTCTTTTTAGCTCACTCCAGTCACTCTGGTTCGATTATCGGTTGGCCGAAAGGCTCCTGCCGCTGTAAGGCAGGCGTTCATCACTGAACGGCCTGGTGTTGGATCTTGTACTGGCTCATCCCAACCCACGTGACCTTTGGTAGGGGTCACCACTAGGAGAGGAGGCGCCATGCCAACTATTACTCTTCCCGACGGCAGTCAACGTTCATTCGATCATTCGGTTTCCGTAGCCGAGGTCGCCGCATCCATTGGTGCGGGCCTTGCCAAGGCCACCGTGGCCGGCAAGGTCGACGGCAAGCTGGTTGACGCCAGCGACCTGATCACCCGCGATGCCAGCCTGCAGATCATCACGCCCAAGGATCAAGAGGGGCTGGAGATCATTCGCCACTCTTGCGCACACTTGATTGGCCATGCGGTCAAGCAACTGTATCCGACCGCGAAGATGGTCATCGGCCCGGTCATCGACGAAGGCTTCTATTACGATATCGCCTACGAGCGTCCTTTTACTCCGGACGACCTCGCGGCCATCGAGCAGCGCATGCATGCGCTGATTGAAAAAGATTACGACGTGATCAAAAAGGTCACGCCGCGCGCCGAAGTGATCGACGTGTTCACTGCCCGTGGCGAAGACTACAAGCTGCGCCTGGTCGAAGACATGCCGGACGAGCAGGCCATGGGCCTGTACTACCACGAAGAATACGTCGACATGTGCCGTGGTCCGCATGTGCCGAACACGCGCTTCCTGAAGTCGTTCAAGCTGACCAAGTTGTCCGGCGCCTACTGGCGTGGTGATGCGAAGAACGAGCAGCTGCAGCGGATCTACGGCACTGCGTGGGCTGACAAGAAGCAGCTGGCAGCCTACATCCAGCGCATCGAAGAAGCCGAAAAACGCGATCACCGCAAGATCGGCAAGCGCCTGAACCTGTTCCACCTCCAGGAAGAAGCGCCGGGCATGGTGTTCTGGCACCCGAACGGCTGGACTCTGTATCAGGTGCTTGAACAGTACATGCGCAAGGTCCAGCGCGAAAACGGATACCTGGAGATCAAGACGCCTCAGGTGGTTGATCGCAGCCTGTGGGAGAAATCCGGGCACTGGGCCAACTATGCCGACAACATGTTCACCACCCAGTCGGAAAACCGCGACTACGCCATCAAGCCGATGAACTGCCCTTGCCACGTGCAGGTGTTCAACCAGGGCCTGAAGAGCTACCGCGAGCTGCCGATGCGCCTGGCGGAGTTTGGTGCCTGCCACCGTAACGAGCCTTCGGGTGCGCTGCACGGCATCATGCGTGTGCGCGGCTTCACCCAGGATGACGCGCATATCTTCTGCACCGAAGAACAGATGCAGGCCGAATCCGCCGCGTTCATCAAGCTGACCATGGACGTTTATCGCGACTTCGGCTTTACCGAAGTCGAGATGAAGCTGTCCACTCGTCCGGAAAAACGCGTCGGTTCCGACGAGCTGTGGGATCGCGCAGAGTCGGCACTGGCCGCAGCGCTCGACAGTGCGGGGCTTGCGTACGATCTGCAGCCGGGTGAGGGCGCGTTCTACGGTCCGAAGATCGAGTTCTCGCTGAAAGATTGCCTTGGTCGCGTCTGGCAGTGTGGTACCCTGCAGCTCGATTTTAACCTGCCGATCCGTCTGGGCGCCGAATACGTCTCCGAAGACAACAGCCGTAAACACCCGGTTATGTTGCACCGAGCGATCCTCGGTTCGTTCGAACGGTTCGTCGGGATCCTGATCGAGCACTACGAGGGTGCGTTCCCGGCGTGGCTTGCTCCGACCCAGGCAGTGATCATGAATATCACTGATAAACAGGCAGATTTTGCCGCTGAAGTTGAAAAAACTCTCAACGAAAGCGGGTTTCGTGCCAAGTCCGACTTGAGAAATGAAAAGATCGGCTTTAAAATCCGCGAGCATACCTTGCTCAAGGTTCCCTATCTTTTGGTTATTGGAGACAGGGAAGTCGAGATGCAGACTGTCGCTGTGCGTACTCGTGAAGGTGCTGACCTGGGCTCGATGCCCGTCGCCCAGTTCGCTGAGTTCCTCGCGCAAGCGGTTTCCCGGCGTGGTCGCCCAGATTCGGAGTAATTATTATTAAGCGTGAAATGAGACAAGATAAACGAGCTGCACCGAAAGCCCCGATCAACGAGAATATCTCGGCACGCGAGGTTCGGTTAATTGGCGCTGACGGCGAGCAGATTGGCATCGTCTCGATTGATGAAGCGCTTCGTATCGCTGAAGAGTCCAAATTGGACCTGGTGGAAATCTCCGCCGACGCAGTCCCGCCTGTTTGCCGGGTGATGGACTACGGCAAGTCGATCTTCGAAAAGAAGAAGCAGATTGCTGCGGCGAAGAAGAACCAGAAGCAGATTCAAGTAAAAGAAATCAAGTTTCGTCCAGGGACGGAGGAAGGGGATTACCAGGTAAAACTGCGCAACCTGGTACGTTTCCTGAGTGATGGGGACAGGGCCAAGGTATCCTTGCGATTCCGCGGCCGTGAGATGGCCCACCAGGAGCTGGGGATGGAACTCCTCAAGCGGGTTGAACAAGACCTGCTCGAGTACGGTTCGGTCGAACAGCATCCTAAGATGGAAGGACGCCAGCTGATCATGGTCATCGCCCCGAAAAAGAAGAAGTAATCAACAGGGCACGGCAGGCCTTCTGATTATGTTTATCAACTGAATGCGGAGTATCCGAACATGCCAAAGATGAAGACTAAAAGTGGTGCTGCTAAGCGGTTTCTGAAAACTGCTAACGGTATCAAGCACAAGCACGCTTTCAAGAGCCACATCCTGACCAAAATGTCGACCAAGCGTAAGCGTCAACTGCGCGGTAGCAGCTTGCTGCATCCGTCTGACGTGGCAAAAGTCGAGCGCATGCTGCGCCTTCGTTAATTTTTGGATCAAGAATAGAGGAAGTAACTCATGGCTCGTGTAAAGCGTGGCGTCATTGCCCGTAAGCGTCACAAAAAAATTCTGAAACTTGCTAAAGGCTACTACGGCGCGCGTTCACGCGTATTCCGTGTTGCCAAGCAAGCGGTAATCAAGGCAGGCCAATACGCCTACCGTGACCGTCGTCAGAAAAAACGTCAGTTCCGCGCTCTGTGGATCGCTCGTATCAATGCTGGTGCTCGTGTTAACGGTCTGTCCTACAGCCGTTTCATCGCTGGCCTGAAAAAAGCGTCCATCGAAATCGACCGTAAGGTTCTGGCTGAACTGGCCGTGAACGAAAAAGCGGTGTTTGCTGCGATTGTCGAGAAAGCTAAAGCCACCTTGGCTTAAGTACCCCCGACAGTCACCCTGGGCTGCTCCTGCAGCCCAAGGTGGTAAACGTCTTAAATAGGGGAAGAGCCTTCAAGCTCTTCCCCTATTTTGTATCTGGAGTCTGTACATGGAAAACCTGGACGCGCTCGTCGCTCAAGCTCTTGAGGCTGTGCAAAGCGCTGAAGATATCAATGCCCTGGAGCAAATCCGGGTTCACTACCTTGGCAAGAAGGGTGAATTGACTCAGGTGATGAAGACCCTGGGAAATTTGCCGGCTGAAGAGCGCCCACAAGTCGGTGCGCTGATCAACGTCGCCAAGGAGCGTGTCACAGAGGTTCTCAATGCGCGCAAGGCGTCGCTCGAAGAGGCTGACCTTGCAGCCAAGCTCGCGGCCGAGTCCATTGACGTAACCTTGCCTGGCCGTGGCCAGGCCTCGGGCGGTCTGCATCCGATCACCCGGACTCTGGAACGTATCGAACAGTTCTTCACCCATATCGGCTACGGCATTGCCGAAGGTCCTGAGGTCGAAGACGACTATCACAACTTCGAGGCGCTCAACATCCCAGGCCATCACCCGGCCCGGTCGATGCACGACACCTTCTATTTCAACGCGAACATGCTGTTGCGCACCCATACCTCGCCGGTACAGGTCCGCACCATGGAAGCGAACAAACCGCCGATCCGCATCGTCTGCCCAGGCCGTGTGTACCGTAGCGACTCGGATATCACCCACTCGCCGATGTTCCACCAGGTCGAAGGCCTGCTGGTCGATCGCGACATCAATTTCGCCGACCTCAAAGGCACTATCGAAGAGTTCCTGCGGGTGTTCTTCGAGAAAGAGCTGGCGGTGCGCTTCCGTCCTTCGTTCTTCCCGTTCACAGAGCCATCCGCCGAAGTTGATATGGAATGCGTGATGTGCAGCGGCAAAGGCTGCCGCGTCTGCAAGCAGACCGGCTGGCTGGAAGTGATGGGCTGCGGCATGGTGCACCCTAACGTGCTGCGTATGTCCGGGATCGACCCGGAAGAGTTCTCGGGCTTTGCCTTCGGCATGGGCGTTGAGCGTCTGGCCATGCTGCGTTACGGCGTGAACGACTTGCGTCTGTTCTTCGACAACGACTTGCGGTTCCTCGCGCAATTTCGCTAGTCGTAACGAATCTTTAGGAGAGCAGGATGAAATTCAGTGAACAATGGCTGCGTGGCTGGGTAAGCCCGCAGGTAGATCGCGACGAGCTGGTTGCCCGTCTGTCGATGGCCGGCCTTGAGGTCGATAGTGTGACGCCGGCCGCCGGTGTTTTCAGCGGCGTGGTGGTGGGCGAGGTGTTGAGCACCGAGCAGCATCCCGACGCCGATAAATTGCGTGTGTGCCAGGTCAGCAATGGCGCCGAAACCTTCCAGGTCGTGTGCGGGGCACCGAATGTGCGCCCGGGCCTGAAGATTCCGTTCGCGATGATCGGTGCTCAATTGCCCGGCGACTTCAAGATCAAGAAGGCCAAACTGCGCGGTGTCGAGTCCAACGGCATGCTGTGCTCCCAGGCTGAACTGCAGGTGGGCGAGGGCAATGATGGCCTGATGGAGCTGCCGGCTGATGCGCCGGTGGGCCAGGACATCCGCGTTTACCTGGAGCTGGAAGATGCCAGCATCGAGGTCGACCTGACTCCGAACCGTGGCGACTGCCTGTCCCTGGCGGGCCTGGCGCGTGAAGTCGGCGCGTTGTACAACGCACCCGTCACGCGCCCGGTTGTGACCCCGGTAGCGGCAGTGCACGACGAAGTGCGCTCCATTGAAGTGCTGGCGCCCAACGCTTGCCCACGTTACCTGGGGCGTGTGGTTCGTAACGTCGACCTGTCCAAGCCAACCCCGTTGTGGATGGTTGAGCGTCTGCGCCGTGCCGACGTGCGCAGTATTGATGCTGCCGTCGACATCACCAACTACGTGATGCTGGAGTTGGGCCAGCCGCTGCACGCCTTCGATCTCGCCGAAATCAACGGTGGTATCCGCGTACGCATGGCTGAGGAAGGCGAAAAGCTGGTTCTGCTCGACGGCCAGGAAGTTGCCCTGCGCGCCGATACCCTGGTCATCGCTGACCATTCCCGCGCCCTGGCGATTGCCGGCGTGATGGGGGGCGAGCACAGCGGCGTGTCTGCGACCACTCGCGATGTTTTCCTGGAAAGCGCGTTCTTCGATCAGATTGCTATCGCTGGCAAGGCGCGTTCCTACGGCCTGCACACCGACGCTTCGCATCGCTACGAGCGTGGCGTGGACTGGAAGCTGGCCCGTGAAGCCATGGAGCGTGCTACTGGCCTGCTGCTGGAAATCACCGGTGGCGAAGCCGGTCCGATCACTGAAACCGTCAGTGAGCAGCACCTGCCTTCTGTTGCGCCGATCACCCTGCGTGCCAAAAGCGTTGAACAGATGCTTGGCCTGGTCATTGACCCCGCTGAAATCGAGCAACTGTTGTCGGCCCTCGGCCTGGGCATTTCCTCGAGTGGGGAAGGCCAGTGGCGCGTTGAAGTGCCGAGCCATCGCTTCGATATCAGCCTGGAAGTTGACCTGATCGAAGAACTGGCCCGCCTGTACGGTTACAACCGCTTGCCGGTTCGTTATCCGCAAGCACGCCTGGCGCCACAACCCAAGGCCGAGGCGCGTGCGCACCTGCCTGAGCTGCGTCGTCTGCTGGTCGCCCGTGGTTATCAGGAGGCGGTGACCTACAGCTTCATCGATCCGAAACAGTTCGAACTGTTCAACCCAGGTGTTGAACCGCTGCTGCTGGCAAACCCGATCTCCAACGACATGGCAGCCATGCGTTCGTCGCTGTGGCCGGGTCTGGTGAAAGCGCTTTCGCACAACCTGAACCGTCAGCAAGATCGCGTGCGCATGTTTGAAAGCGGCTTGCGGTTTGTGGGGCAACTGGACGGGCTGAAGCAAGAGCCGATGCTGGCCGGTGTCGTCTGCGGTAGTCGCTTGCCGGAAGGCTGGGCGCAAGGCCGCGATGCCGTGGACTTCTTCGACGTTAAAGCTGATGTGGAAGCGGTATTGGGCTTCGCCGGTGCACTGGACGACTTTACGTTCGTGCCAGGCAGCCACCCGGCGTTGCACCCAGGCCAGACCGCGCGTATCGAGCGAGAAGGGCGCCTGGTGGGCTTCCTGGGGGCCATTCACCCCGAGCTGTCGAAAACCCTGGGCCTTGATCGTCCGGTCTTCGTGTTCGAGCTGGTCCTGGCTGAAGTGGCTTCGGGCAAAATGCCTAAATTCAGCGAGTTGTCGCGCTTCCCTGAAGTGCGCCGCGACCTGGCCCTGATCGCTGACCGTGAAGTCGCAGCCACTGCCGTTCTGGATGTAATCCGTGAAAATGCAGGGGAATGGCTGACAGACCTCAGGCTATTTGACGTCTATCAGGGTAAAGGTATTGATCCGCATAGAAAAAGCCTTGCAGTTGGCTTGACCTGGCAGCATCCATCGCGCACTCTTAATGACGATGAGGTGAATACCACGACACAAAATATCCTCACCTCGCTCGAACAAAGGTTGAACGCCACGTTAAGGAAGTGACGTATGGGGGCTTTGACGAAAGCTGAGATGGCGGAACGTCTGTACGAAGAGCTGGGTCTGAACAAGCGCGAGGCCAAGGAATTGGTCGAGCTGTTTTTTGAAGAAATCAGGCACGCTCTGGAAGACAATGAGCAGGTCAAGCTGTCCGGTTTCGGCAATTTTGACCTGCGGGACAAACGCCAGCGGCCTGGCCGCAATCCAAAAACGGGAGAAGAAATCCCGATCACGGCTCGCCGTGTGGTCACCTTTCGTCCAGGGCAGAAGTTGAAGGCCCGAGTTGAGGCTTATGCTGGAACCAAGTCATAACGACGAGCTACCCGTCATCCCAGGCAAACGCTACTTCACCATTGGTGAAGTCAGCGAACTCTGTGCGGTAAAACCGCACGTGTTGCGCTATTGGGAGCAGGAGTTTCCTCAACTCAACCCCGTCAAACGCACCGGGAACCGTCGGTATTATCAGCGCCAGGACGTGCTGATGATCCGACAGATCCGTGCCTTGCTGTACGACCAGGGGTTCACCATCAGCGGCGCACGTCAGCGCATGTCCGGTGATGAAGCCAAAGACGACACCACCCAATACAAGCAACTGATCCGCCAGATGATCTCCGAACTCGAAGATGTGCTGGTGGTTTTGAAGAAGTAATTCCGGCTTTTAAAATACTTCCACATTTCAAAAGCTTGCGGTATATTCTTCATCGCTTCGTTGCGAAGCGAACCCAGTAACACGCCTAGTCGGGGCGTAGCGCAGTCCGGTAGCGCACTAGCATGGGGTGCTAGGGGTCGAGTGTTCGAATCACTCCGTCCCGACCATTATTCCTGAGTAAAATCAGTCATTTAAGCCGATCATACAGATCGGCTTTTTTGTGTCTGCGCAAAATCCGCGCACAACTGGCGCAAAACCCGATGAAGAATAGTAAGCGGATGGTGAACACATCTTTACTTCGCCCTCACATCGATCTGCTTCCAACTGCTATATAAAACTCCGTCTCGCTAAGAGCCGTGAGTAGGTCGTGGGAGCGATGCGATCATTTGATCAAAGGCCACCACCGCATATCTTCTATCAAGGCTTTTCAAGGTTGGCATTTCTGAAGGAAACCCGAATCGCACTCTGCCGGGAAGCACTTCATCCATAGCTGAGTACCAAGTCAGCAGAGCTTGTTGGAGACGCACGTGCAGCTCGAATCCACTCCGTCGGCGGGTGGTGTCTGCTTTGGCTCGCTCTCGCGCGAGCTGAGGATCTATGCGGCCAACAATGTAACAGTCAGCAAAGCCAATACGTCCTTGTGCGATTGTTTCTCTTGTGGCGTCCAACTCTATTCGCCAGTTGTGTTCGCTCGTCTCGCCGATCTGCCAAAGGCTCCAAATGTAGTGGAGCTTGAGAGGATCACTGTCACACAAAGCCCACGAAGAAATGTCTTCCATGGCCAACGCTTTTTGCCAGCGATCCACGTTCCGCTCTGCCCAAAAAGTTGCTGCTCCGACTGGATCTTTTATCCGATCCGGCTCGTTTTCAAAACGGCCGTTTTCAGGAATGACATGTTGCCCTCCATGCTTAGCGCACCAAGTCGTTTTCCCGCTGGCGCTGATTCCTTCAACAACCAAAATCATCGTTATGACTACTCCGTTAATTGCGCCATCCTTGCAAGTCCCAAATCATCAGGGCTTACGTGGTTTCTGCCGCCACCCACTGATGCGGCAGCAGTTGCTCGATCTCGCTCGCCCGCTGCGTCGGCAGGCGTGTAAGAACGTCTTTCAAATAAGCATACGGATCATGCCCGTTGAGCCGCGCAGATTGGATCAAACTCATGATCGCCGCCGCCCGTTTTCCTCTGCGTAGCGACCCTGCAAAGAGCCAGTTCTTACGTCCAAGAGCCCATGGCCGGATTTGATTCTCTGCCCAGTTGTTGTCTATGGGTATGGCCCCGTCATCGAGGTATCGCGACAGCGCTGCCCAGCGTTTCAGGCTGTAATCCAGCGGCCTGCTGATAGCCGAACCTTCGGGCACGAGATCACGCTGGACGATCATCCAGGCATGCAGCATATCCATCACCGGTACGGCTTTTTCTTGCCGTATTCGCCGCCGTAAACCAGGTTCTAAGTCGCGGACTTCGCTCTCGACTTCGTAAAGCAACTGGATATAGCGCAGGGCCTGCTCGGCGAGCATGCTCTTGTAGGTGGCATTTACCCTTCCAGTCTTGCAGGAAGTTGCGAGCATGCTCTCCCGCACGGCTGGGGCTAAAGTCATAAACCACCGCTGCCAAGTCCGAGAACTGGCTAGTGGCGTAGGCCCAAACATAAGAACGGTGGGTTTTCTTTGTTCCCGGCATGAGCATCTGCACCGGTGTTTCATCTGCGTGGATGACTTGTTGCCCAAGCACTACTTCGCGCAGCGCGTCGCCCAGAGGCTGCAACTGCACGCCCATCACGCCAACCCATTGAGCCAATGTTGAACGTGGAATCGCCAAGCCTGCTCGACCGAAGATCGATTCCTGACGGTAAAGCGGCAGATGGTCAGCAAACTTGGCAATCATGACGTGTGCAAGTAGGCCCGCAGTCGGGATGCCCTTATCAATAACCTGCGCCGGAACCGGTGCCTGAATCAGCGTTTTGCAGTCATCGCAGACCCACTTGCCACGGACATGGCGTTCGACGGTGAACACGCCGGGCGTGTAGTCCAGCTTCTCGCTGACGTCCTCACCGATGCGCTTGAGAGCGCAGCCGCATGGGCAGTGAGTGTTGTCCGGTTCGTGATGGATTAGTGTGCGTGGAAACTCAGCCGGTAATGCAGTGCGCTTGGGTTTCTGCTTTTTCTCGGTCGCCGCTGGCACTGTATGCAAGGCCTGAAGCTCTGCTTCAATCGCTGCGATATCGGTATCGATCAGGTCATCGAGCAAACTGGCCTGCTCAGGATTCATCTGCTCGCTGCGCTTGGCAAACTTCAAACTCTTGAGCTGGGCTATCTCGTGGGTCAGTTTCTCGATCAGCGTTTGGTCGCGGTTGATTTTCTTGCCCATCGTGTCGACTTGCGACAGCAACTGCGCTGCCAAAGCACGCAGTTGGTCGGGGGACATTTGGTCGAGATTGGGAGAAGAAGTCATGCGCCGGATTTTGCCAGAGCAGGCGCTTCGCGGCGATAGACCGATAGACTAATGGCAGCCGTTAAAGCAGTGTGATCGAGCCTCCAGAACCTGCGCGTTGCCATGGCAGACCCAGCACCAATGCCTGAAGTTGCTCGGTATCCAGTTCCATCTCAGAACCATGGCGAATGCCAGGCCAATGGAACTTGCCTCGATTCAACCGGCGCGCCGCCAGCCATATTCCAAAGCCTTCATGCACCAGCACTTTCATGCGATTGGCGCGGCGGTTGGCAAACAGATAAGCACAGTGCGGTTGCGCCGCACCGAACACGGCGATCACCTTGGCTAACGTCGTTTCGGTGCCTGCGCGCATGTCCATCGGTTCGGTGGCGAGCCAGATGGAGTCAATGCGAATCATCGCAAAAGGTCTCGAAGAAAAGTCGCACAGGCGGCAGCACTTTCAGTCGGCCAGTTCACTTTGATGGTGCCGCGCGGGTGCTGTATTTCAACGCAGATATTCGATGATGCTGGATGGGAGTTTGCCCCGGCCAGCGGCATGGGTAACGGAATAAATGCAGGTGGGAGCGTAGGGCTTTTCTGCGCTTGCAGCCGAATCCATTTGTGGACGAGGTTTGCGTTGAGGCTATGGCCGAGCGCGACGCTGGCAATCGAAGCGCCGGGCTGTGCACACTCTTGAATGACTTGGGGCTTGAAGTACTTGGAATAGGCCCTTCTTCCAGGCCGAGTCGTTCATACGGTGCATCGCGGTTCCGTTGTATGGGAAAACCCATTACTTGCTGATACCGCGCTGCTTTTCAATGATCGACCTGGCCACGCTATTCAGCACCACCAGGGTTTCCCGCGAGCGCTTGAACCAGTACCAAGCTCGGGCAACGCGCGGCACGCTGTAGCTGTCGCCCAGGCGCTGCAGTTTGATGAATGCCACCGGCATCTTGCCGTTATCGTCGCTGAATGCCTGCTCGAACTGATCCTGCATTGTCTGTGTCATGGCCTTGGCCCCTGTAGATGAAGACGTAGGCGAACAAGAGGGTGGCGATCATGGCGTCACCCGGCGCGCCCACTGGGCGTACGGACCGTCCTCCGTATCGAAGATCCCCATCAGGAACCACTCAGGCCCAGGTGATTTGGGGTTCCAGCCATTATAGTGAGCCGCTCCGTATTCGTATGGGTGGCCATCCAGATCGCTATCCATATGCCATCCCTTCAACTCAAGGCCTTGTGTTTTCGTCCAGTGAATGTATGGCGTAGGGTCTTCGCCACCGCCGAAGCTTGGAATATCGGGGTGATACCACTAGCCGTCCTTGTCACGCTCTACGGCAGCCGGCTGGTTCAGACATGACTGTTCCTTTGCTGCTATAGCGGCTGACTTTAAAGGGGGAGGGAATTTTCAAAAGTTGTACGCGGTCTAGGTTATTGTACAACTATTTCTGGTAGCATTCACTTCGTACAACAGGTGCTCAGACCATGATCAACAATGACGATCTGCGATTTGAATCACACAAACATCTGCTCGAAATTGATGCCTCAGTTGCCGAATTGATGAAGCTCGTTGCCTCCCGAAAGACGGCAGGCGTCGAATGGGTTCAAGCGATCGCTCGTTACGATGCTGCTCACTCCAAGTGGGTGAAGTTTCTTCTGGATGCGGCAATTTCGAATAAGTCTTAACAGACCACATAACGAGATTTCACAACCGTCAGGCAGGCCGGTCACGGGGCCGCTGAGGTAATCCCGCTTCACGAAATGTGCTTGCCGGGCGATGCCCGGGAAGTGGTTAGGTTTAAAGAGTCGACTACAGTTCGAAGATGATCCCTAAGGACAGATCTATGACATGCTTTATTTGCGGCGAAAAAGCGCTCGCAACCGATGTTGGCAAGGATTACGAAGAAAGAATTTGTCAAAAATGCGGACACTATCGAATCACGAGCGCGGCGCTCATTCTGCTGAGGTCTCGCGATTGGAGCTTCGATGAGGAGTTGGTCAGAGCTTGGCTTGAGCAGCAAAAGCGTCGTGGATTTATACCTACCATAGATGATCACCAGGCAAGTCGATTGATCCGCGTTTAGACCGCCTCATCCTGGCCCTCAGTCATCCGCGCTCAACAGTGCAAGGAAAGCTTCAATTTTGTTTTCTGTAGGCATGGGGTCGTCCTTGCCGGGCCATGCCCGGGCGGTGGAGTGGGGGGCGACGATATTTGCCGACGTTATGCATCACCTGTTGGGAGTTATTCCCAGAGGAGCATTGCATGGCACATCTCACAGAGTGGTTGATATTACTCAGTGCGTTAATCAGCCTGGCAACCGAAATCCTTCGGTGTCGGAGCGGCAGCAAGCGGAAGGAATGATAAAAAGCGCTAAGAAGCTGGGCCTCCCCTGAACTGGAGGCCCATTCTTTCGTCTATCCGGCAGTCAGATAATCGAGCGTAGCGCCATGATGGTCTCGGGGGGATCCTCGAACAGGTCTGGGTTGAAGTGTGGCAATTCTCCGATGCCTTCGTAATGCGTGATCAATATCCCTTCGGGGCAGAGACGCTCCGCTGCTCGTAACAAAATTGAGTTGGAAGAGGCCTGACGCAGACTTCCCGAGACAGCGAGCAAACGCGCCATTTCAACACCGTTCGTGGTTTAGGAGTCGCTGGAGTTTGGCACGGAAGCTTGGTCGGGTCAGGCGTAAACTTATCATTCGCGATAGGCGTCGCAGCCGCTGCCCTCCCGGGAGATGAACGCTGGGCCCTTTATTTGGTTTCTTTAATTAACTAGTTGTCGGTTTTAGATGTCGGAAACGGCCTCGTCAATGTTAAGTCAGCCTGATTTTTAATGATCTGATGTCGCCTAAAATTGCAGGTTTGCGAGCTTAGGAGGAGGGGCGTCGGAGTCAAGGCGAGTCAGTCGGTTTGATCTGCGGTAGAGAATAATTAATTGACGTAACTAATTTGAAAGGCTAATTTCGCCTCAACAAAAACGGTAGACGCGCCAAAAAACCGAGGCGCCGCATGCCGGTATCGATCCGGATCGGCAACTGGCGAATGTTCGCCGCTAGCTTGCCGTTTGCCTGACTGTTGAAGGAGCTGAAATGAACATCGCCGATCTGGTCGCTATCGATGTGCACACCCATGCCGAGTTCTCCTGTCATGAACCGGATGATGACTATCGCATCGAGTTCGAAGACGCCAAACGCAAATACTTCAAATCCGGTTCACCACCATCCATCGACGAAACCATTGCTTATTACCGTGAGCGCAAGCTTGGCCTGGTGATGTTCACCGTGGACTGGGAGTTCGAGATCGGGCGCAGGCGGGTGCCCAACGAAGAGGTGGCTCGCGCCGCTCAGGACAACGCTGACATGATGATGGCGTTTGCCAGTGTGGATCCCCATAAAGGAAAAATGGGGGTTCGGGAAATGCGCCGTCTGATCGAGGATTTCGGCATCAAGGGGTTCAAGTTTCATCCGACCTGCCAGGGCTTTTTCCCGAATGATCGCATGGCCTATCAACTGTACGAGGTCATTGCGGAATATGGCTTGCCGGCCATTTTCCACAGTGGCCATTCAGGTGTCGGCAGTGGCATGCCGGGGGGAGGAGGGTTGCGCTTGAAGTACTCCAACCCTATGTACCTGGACGATGTCGCAGCGGACTTCCCCGAGATGAAAATCATCCTGGCGCACCCCTCATGGCCTTGGCAGGATGAGGCACTGTCGGTGTGCCTGCACAAACCGAATGTCTACATCGACCTGTCGGGTTGGTCGCCCAAGTACTTCCCACCTCAGTTGGTGCAGTACGCCAATACCTTGCTGAAACATAAGATGTTGTTTGGTTCTGACTATCCGTTGATTACCCCGGATCGCTGGATGAAGGATTTCACCCAGGCCGGTTTTAAAGAGGAAGTCCATGCTTTGATTCTGAAAGAGAATGCGATCAAGGTGCTCGGCCTTGGGTGACGGAATTTTTTCAGCAAAGCCATCTCATCCACGAATGCCGCCATCGACAGCGTTTTTGACTTCAATGGCTTTAGGCAGCAGGCGGTTCCGGCAGACAAATCCCCATGTCAGGTCCTTTCAAAACGATTGGCAGGGCGCGCCAAACCGAGGTTTTCACGCAGGGTAGCGCCGGTGTATTCGGTGCGGAAAAGGCCACGCCGTTGCAGTTCGGGCACCACCCACCGGGTGAAATCTTCAAGCCCGCCCGGCAGGTGCGGTACCAGGATATTGAAACCATCGGCCGCGTTGTTTTCGAACCAGTGCTGCAGCTCATCGGCGATCTGCCCAGGTGTGCCAATCACGCTGTAATGCCCGCGGCCACCGGCAATGCGCCGGCCCAGTTGCGCCAGGGTCAGGTGCTCGCGACTGGCCAGCTCGCTGAGCAGTTGCTGACGGCTGCGCTGGCCGCTGTCGGTCAAGGGCAGTTCGGGTAGTGGCCCGTCGAGGGGGTAGCCCGACAGGTCAAAATTGCCCAGCATGCGCCCCAGTAATGCCACGCCGACTTGCGGCTCGACCAGCGCCTGGAATGCCTCGAATTTCGCCTGCGCCTGGGCTTCGGTCTGCCCGACCACGACAAACATGCCCGGCATGATTTTCAGCGAATCCTGCGCGCGCCCGTAGCTTTCCAGGCGCCCTTTGAGGTCGGCGTAAAACGCCTGGGCCTGTTCCAGTGACGTCTGCGCGGTAAACACCACCTCGGCGGTTTGCGCCGCCAACTCACGACCGGTTTCTGATGAGCCCGCCTGCACAATCACGGGATGGCCCTGTGGCGAGCGCGCCACATTCAGTGGGCCTTTGACGCGAAAGTGCTCGCCGACGTGATCCAGCACATGCCGCTTCGCCGGGTCGTAGTAGGTGCCGCTGGCCTTGTCGCGCACGAAGGCATCGTCTTCCCAACTGTCCCACAGCCCGGTCACTACCTGATGAAATTCCCGCGCACGGCTGTAGCGTTCAGCATGGCCCAGATGTTCGTCGCGGCCGAAATTCTGCGCCTCGGCGGCAGCGTCAGACGTCACCAGGTTCCAGCCCGCCCGCCCATTGGACAAGTGATCCAACGAGGCGAATTTACGCGCCACATGGTAGGGCTCGTTGTACGTGGTGGTCGCTGTCGCGATCAGGCCGATGTGGTCGGTCACGGCACTCAGCGCCGACAGCAAGGTCAGCGGCTCAAAATGGTCCGAACGCGCCATGTGACTGGCAATCTCGCCCGCGGCCGCTGCAATGCTGTCAGCCACGAACAAGGCATCGAATTTTGCCGCTTCGGCCACGCGTGCCAAATGTTTGTATTGGGCGAAATCCAGCCCGGCATCGGCCGGTACATCCGGGTGACGCCAGGCGGCGACGTGGTGACCGGTGGCCATGAGAAAGGCGCCGAGCTTCAGTTGACGGCTCATGCTCAGAAGTCCTTGCGCAGTTGCACGCCGAAGTAACGTTCATCGTCACGGGGCACGGCGCGGTAGATGTAGTTGCCACCGCTGGCCAGCAGCGGCGAGTAGGACTTGTCGGCAAGGTTCTTGGCGAGGAGGGCCACGCGCCAGCCATGGCTGTAGTCGGCCAGGGCAACGCTGGCATTCCAGATCCCGTAGGCGCCTTGTCGGGTGTCGACGTTCTGGCTGATGTCGTACTGCACTTCGCTCTGCCAGCTGTAGTCGGTACCCAGTTCGATATCCAGGCCGTTGTCCAACGGGATGCTGTAGTCGGCGCGTATGTAGCTTTTCCAGTCCGGGCTGAAGGGTAATGGCTTGCCATTGACGTTGCAGGTTGCCGCTGCGCCGGCCGGGCAGGCGAACTCATCGATGCGCGCACGGGTATACGCCAGGGCGCCGGAGAGTTTGAGCTGTTGGGTGGCCTGCAAGGCGTAATCCAGCTCGACACCTTCAGTGCTGACGCTGCCGGCGTTGATCAAGCGTGTCACGACCTGGCCGGCAACCGTGTCAAAGAAGTTGGCCTGATAGTTGTCGTAGTCGCTGTGAAACACCGCCAGGTTGGTCGTCAGGCGGTTGTTCCAGGCCGTGGCCTTGATCCCGGCTTCCCAGGTGTTGGAGGTTTCTGGCTTGAGCGCGCTGGTGTCACGCGGTTGCATATTGAAAAACACGTTGTACGCCGGGCCTTTGTAGCCACGCGAGTAAGTCAGGTAACTGGTGAGGTTGTCGCTGATGTCGTACTGCACGCCCAGGCGGCCGGACCATCCATCCTCGTCCACCGAGCCCGAGCTGGACGTGGCGGGTTGAATCCCGCTGACCGTGGTGGCCGAGGTGGAGACACGACGGTGAGCATATTTCAGCTCGTCATGGGTGTAGCGCAGTCCGGCGATGCCGCGAAAGCGCGAGGTGAAGTTCAGCGTGGTCTCGCCGAATACTGCACTGCTGTCGCTGGTGGTGCTGTAGTCGGCGACGCCACGGTCGGTGCGCGAGGGAGTCGTCAGCGTACGCTGATAGGTTTCTTCATCCTTGCCGTGCATGTAGAACAGACCACCGACGTATTCAAGAAACTCACCTTTGGGTGAGGCCAGGCGCAGTTCCTGTGAGTATTGATCGAACGCCAGCTCGCCTTTGTCGGCGGTGCCGGGGAACGTGGCAGTCACCGTGCCCAGGCGGTCACCGTCCTGGTACTGAGTGTTATCCCAGCCGCGCCACGCGGTGATCGAGGTCAGGGTGTAGTCGCCAAGGTTCCAGTCCAATTGGGCCGAAAGCCCCTTGTTGGTGTCTTCCACATGGCTGCGGGTGTCGGTGTTGATGTCGCGGTTGTCGCCGGAAGCGCGCACCGGCGCCAGCGCGTTGGCGAACGCCGGGGTCAGGGACTTGCTCACCACGCCGTTTGGCGCGTCGTCGTGGGACTGCATGTAGTCGGCGATCAGGGTCAATTTCACGTCGTCGTTGGGGGTAAATTCCAACTTGCCGCGGATGCCCTTGTGGTTGTAACCGTTTACTTCTTGCCCGTTATGCTTGTTGTCGACATTACCGTCGTAGCTGCCGAACAAGGTGCTGATCGACCCCTTGAGCACATCCGGCACCAGGCTGCCGCCGATGCCGAAACGGGTGCGGCTTTCGTTGCCGCTGTACCAGGACTGGTCGATATAGCCGTGGGGTTCGGCGCTGGGCGCTTTGCTGGTGATGTTCAGCACACCGGCCGACGCGTTTTTACCGAACAGTGTGCCTTGCGGGCCGCGCAGCACTTCGACGCGCTCCAGGTCCAGCAAGTCCAGGGTGGCCTGGCCGGGGCGGGCGTAGACCACGCCGTCGATCACCGTAGCCACCGTCGGCTCGACACCGGGGGAGGTGGAGATGGTGCCCACGCCGCGCACGAATAGCGAGGTGTCCTTGTTCGAGGCGCCGGTGCGGAAGTTCAGTGACGGTACCTGCTGGGCAATACTGGCCACACCGTTGCGGTTGTCACGCTCCAGTTGTTCGCCATCCAGCACGGAGACGGCCACTGGGACTTTCTGCAGCGATTCTTCACGGCGCGTGGCAGTGACGGTCACGGCGTTGAGCGTCGGTTCCTGCTCGTCGGCCGCAAATGCGCCCGGCAAGGGCAGCATGGTGAGGCCGGCGAGAAACAGCAGTTGAGAGTGTCTTGGAAAGTTGTACATGCTTTGCCCGCTCAAAAAATGCCCTGGACCGTTACCGTTCTACGACGGTAACGCCTGTGAAATCGTCTTTGGCATTCGCTCGAGCGAGTAGCAGACATTACGCTTTGTTAGCGCTAACATCGGCATTATTGTTGGGCGCGTTTTAGAACGTCAAATATTTAAAAATTAGCCCTATATTCTTTTTGGTTTTTATCAGGATGGCCTTGTGAGCGAAGAGAAACCGCGTAAACGTCGTGGCGCAGGGCGCGTTACCCTCAACACCGTCGCCCGGCAGGCAGGCGTGTCGGCGATCACCGTGTCACGCTATTTCAACCAGCCGGAGCAAGTCTCGGTGGAGCGCCGCGAACGCATTGCCGAGGTGGTGGCCGAGTTGGGTTACGTGCCCAACCTGGTCGCTGGCGGGCTGGCGTCGGCTCGAGGGCGCATCGTGGCGATGGTGATCCCGAATATTTCCGGGCCGATCTTCGCCAATACTCTACAGGGGGTCAGCGACACCCTCGCTCAGCATGGTTATCAGCTCTTGTTGGCATCGAGTTACTTCAGTGCCGAGCAGGAGGAACGGGCGGTGCGCGCATTCCTCGGTTGGTCGCCGGCGGCGCTGGTGCTGACGAGCCGTTTTCACAGTGCCGGCACCGAAAAGATGATCGCTGACGTCGATATTCCAGTGGTGGAAACCTGGGATTACGTGCCCGAGCGCGAACCGTTACAGATCGGCTTCTCCCATTACGAAGTGGGCGTCACCGCTGCGCGTTACCTGCACGGCCAGGGCTACCGCCGCATCGCTTTTGTACAGAACAGCGCCATCGGTGACTTCAGTGCGATGGAGCGAGGTGAAGGTTTTGCCGCGACGCTGATCGAGCTAGGCGCGCAACCCAGAGTCTTTACCCCCGATGCCGGCAGCGCTCCGTTCGAAGCCGGCAAGCAGGCAATGGACGCGCTCATGCGCCACGCCACGCCGCCGGATGCAATCTTCTTTGCCAATGACAACCTGGCCGCCGGTGGATTGCTCGCCGGTCAGCGCGCCGGTGTGAACATCCCCCAGGATTGCGCGGTGCTGGGTTTCGGCGATTATCCGTTCGCCGAAATGCTGTTGCCCAGCCTGAGTACGATCAAGCCGCCCGCATTGGAGATAGGTGTTCTGGCCGCAACCCGCGTGCTGGAAAGTCTCGGCGTACTGCCGGTTGAACATGAGGTGCAACGGCTGAGTCGGTTGGAGTGCCACTTGATCGAACGCGAAAGCACACGGGTGTCACCAGGACTCAGATCATCCATAAAACATTCTTAATATGAATAAAGATTTTTATAAATAATAAAATTAGAGAATATTAGCTTATACCAAAACAGCATTATATTTTTGAAATCCATTCCGTTATGTTTGGACTCAACAGCCTACCCCTGACCCCGGATGGTACCCAGCGTGATTCAGATTCCGCGCACCATGCCAGGGTGATCAACCCCTGAGCCCGCCGCGAATCGTTGGAAGGGAGCTCAACCCATGTTGCTGATTCAACCCCCTCGCCACACCTAGCCCAAACCGCCGAAACACCTTCTGACACCGCGCCGTCACCCCGACGGCGTGTCTGCCCGACTTCGCGATTTGGAAATGCTGGAGTGGATATGAAACAAGTCTTGCAACCCACCGCCGCGCTGGCACTGGCCATGCTGGCCAACGCTGCACAAGCCCAGGACGACAGTACCCTGACCACGGTGGTCGTCACCGGCAACCGTGGCGCCGAGCAGCGTACGGTCACCAGCAGCCCGGTGCCTATCGATGTGGTCAGCGCCAAGCAGTTGCAGAGCACCGGCAAGCCCGGCCTGATGGAAGCCTTGAGCGCGGTCATCCCGTCGCTCACCTTGCCGGAAAAAACCGGCTGGGACGCCAGCGGCATTGCCCGTGCGCCCAACCTACGTGGCCTGAGCGCCGCCGAGGTGCTGGTGCTGGTCAATGGCAAGCGCCGCCACACCAGCGCCACGCTGAACATCAACGGTATCAACACGGGGGCGGCACCGGCCGATCTCGACCTGATCCCCATCAGCGCCATCGACCATGTGGAAGTGCTGCGCGACGGCGCCGCCGCCCAGTACGGATCCGATGCCATTGCCGGCGTGATCAACGTGATTCTCAAGGCCGACACCAGCGGCACCTCGGTCACCAACATCGGCCAGGGTTACGACGGCAAGAAGCAGACCGTGCAGCAAAGCCTCAACAAAGGCTTCGAGATCGGTGACGGCGGTATCGTGCAACTGGCGCTGGATGCGCGCAGCCAGAATGACGACAACAAAGCCAGCGCCAACGGCTACACCTATGAGCAGGCGTATGGCCTGGCGGGCAAGGCTACTTATGGCGGCTACGGCACGCCCAAGACCAACCTGTTGACCCTGGGCTACAACGCCGAGCTGCCGGTCGATGACAGCCTCAGCCTGTACTCCTTCACCACCTATTCGCGGCGCAAGGCCGAGCAGGGCCAGAACTTCCGCCTGCCGACCATCACCAACACCATCACCACCGGGCCCAATGGTTACCCGGCCGGTTACACGCCTACCTGGTATATCGACGAAGACGATTTCCAGGCGGCCGTCGGCGGCAAAGGCACTATCGGTGAGTGGAACTGGGACTTGTCCACCACCTACGGGCGCAACGAAGCGGAGCAGGGCACCACGCATAACCAGAACCCGTCCCTGGGTGAAGCCACGCCGAACAGTTTCACCTCCGGCACCTGGGTTTCCACCGAGCTGACCACCAACCTGGACTTCAAGCGCGGCTTCGATATCGGCCTGCAAAAGCCGCTCGATCTGTCCTACAGCTTCCAGCATCGACGCGACACGTATGAGGTGCAGGCCGGTGACTACGCCTCCTATGCCAACGGCGGCTATTGCGTGGCGCCGGGTAATTGCGCCTCGTCGGGGGCCCAAGTCACCAATGGTATTTCGCCGGCTGAAGAAAGCAGCGCCTCGCGCAACAGCCTGGCCAGTTACGTCGATGTGGGTTTCAACCCGCTGCCGGACTGGTACGTCGGCACGGCCTTTCGTTATGAGCATTACAACGAAGGCGTGGGCGCCACCCGCAGCGGCAAGTTGACCACCCGTTACGATTTCACGCCGCAACTGGCCGTGCGGGCCACGGTCAGCAATGGTTTTCGTGCGCCGTCCCTGGCCAACAGCCTGTTCAGTGCGCGTTCCACCACGTACGGGGTGGTTGATGGTGTGTACCAATCGATCAACTACGGCGTATTGCCGGTGGGCTCGGCAGCGGCCAAAGCCCTCGGCGCGCAGGATCTCAAGCCCGAGCGCTCGACCAACTTCAGTCTCGGTCTCACCTTCACGCCCTCCGACCGCTTGAACTTCACCGCCGATGCCTACGTGATCAACTTGCGCGACCGCATCACCCTCACCGGCACCTTGCTCGGCCCCGAAGTCACCCAGGTGTTGCAGAACAACGGCATCAATTCCACGTCCGGCGGCCAGTACTTCATCAACGGTGCCGACACCCGCACCAAGGGGCTCGACCTGGTGGGCAACTACAACCAGGACCTCGGCCAATTCGGCGCGTTGAAATGGACGGCGGCGTTCAACTGGAACCAGACCCGGATCCTCAATTACCAGGCATCCACCACCATTCTGGGCACCGCCTACGATTTGATGGACCGTCAGGCCCGCAACCTGATCACCGGTGTGCAACCCAATACCAAGCTGATCCTGGGCGGCGACTGGAGCATCGACCGTTTCAACCTCAACCTGGCATTGACCCGCTACGGGTCGTACAAGGAGGTCAACTCCTCGGCCAATCGTGACCTCGACCGGGTCTACAACGCCCGCTGGATCACCGACCTCGACCTTGGCTACAACCTCACCAAAGCCCTGAACATCGCCGTCGGCGCCAAGAACCTGTTCGACCTCTACCCCAAGAAACAAGGCGTGCCGAGCAGCACCATGCTCGCCAGCTACGGCACCTATTCGCCCTACGGTTTTACCGGCGGGTACTACTACACCCGTTTGACCTACGCCTTCTAACGCCTGCACGAGCGAGGAACAGAACATGCCGATCGTCGCCAAATCCTATGACCTGATTGATCAGGCCGGCCCGGTTCGCCAGGCCCGCGTCACCCCGCCGATCAAGGCCCTGCAGGTGGTGCCCGCCCGGCATCCCTGGCGCTGGGCCGGGTCGATATTCGCCGCATTGGTGCTACTCGCCATTGTGCATTCCCTGGCCACCAACCCGCGTTGGGAGTGGGGGGTGTTCGGCCAGTGGTTCTTCTCGCCGTCGGTGCTGCGCGGCTTGGGCCAGACCTTGCTGCTGACGCTGCTCAGTACTGTGTTCAGCGTCATCCTCGGCACCGCGCTGGCGTTGGCGCGGCTGTCGGGGTCGCCGCTGCTGGCGGCGTTGGCCTGGGGCTACATCTGGTTCTTCCGCTCGATACCAGCACTGCTGGTGCTGATCATCCTCTACAACTTCGCCTATCTGTATGACCACATCGTGCTCGCTGTGCCGTTCACCGAGGTGGTGTTCGCCGAGTGGTCGACGGTGGATGTGCTCAGCCAATTCACCGTAGCGGTGCTGGGCTTGAGCCTGATGCAGGCGGCCTATGCGGCGGAGATCATTCGCGGCGGCCTGATCGGTGTCGACGCCGGCCAGCATGAGGCGGCGGCAGCCCTGGGCCTGCCCGCCTCGCGGCGCATCTTTCGCATCATCCTGCCCCAGGCGCTGCGCTCGATCCTGCCGTCGGGTTTCAACGAAATCATCGGCCTGGTCAAGGGCACTTCCATCGTGTACGTGCTGGCCTTGCCCGAGCTGTTCTACACCGTGCAGGTCATCTACAACCGCACCCAGGCGGTCATCCCGCTGCTGATCGTGGCGACCGTGTGGTACCTGCTCATCACTACCGTGCTCACCAGCGCCCAGTACTACGTCGAGCGCCACTTTGCCCGCGGCACCGCCCGCGTATTGCCGCCCACGCCGCTGCAACGCGTGCGCGGCTGGTTCAAGGAGAAAACCCATGGCTGAAGCACGCGCCGGGCGCATCCAGATCCAGGGCGTGGGCAAGCGCTTTGGCCACCAGCAGGTCTTGCGGGATATCGACCTGACCATCGACCCGGGCAAAGTCACGGTGATCCTCGGGCCCTCCGGCTCGGGCAAATCCACGTTGCTGCGCACCATCAACCATCTGGAGAAGATCGACAGCGGGCATATCACCATCGATGGTGAATACGTCGGCTATCGACGCCAGGGCGACCTGCTGTTTGAGCTCAAGGAGCGCGAGATTCTCAAGCGTCGTATCGACGTCGGTTTCGTGTTCCAGAACTTCAACCTGTTCCCGCACCTCACCGCCTGGGAAAACATCGCCGAAGCGCCTCTGGCCCATAAGCGCTGGAGCAAGACCGAGGCGCGGGCCAAGGCGGCCGCGATGCTGGCCAAGGTCGGCCTGGCGGACAAGGCCGATGCCTACCCACGCCAGCTCTCCGGCGGCCAGCAACAGCGGGTCGCCATTGCGCGAGCCTTGGCGCTGGACCCCAAGGTGCTGCTGTTCGATGAGCCGACTTCGGCACTCGACCCGGAGCTGGTAGGCGAAGTACTCGACGTGATCAAGGGCCTGACCCAACTGGGCGTGACCCTGGTGATCGTCACCCACGAGATCGGTTTTGCCCGCGAAGTGGCCGACCACGTGGTGTTTCTCTGCGACGGTCAACTGATCGAAGAAGGCCCGCCCGAACAGATCTTCCGCCAACCCCGACATCCCCGCACCGTGGCCTTTCTCGGCAAGGTGCTTTAGTTCAAGGAGTGACTGCCCATGCTCATCCACACCGCCCGCCTGGCCTTGCTCACGTTCGCCGTCGGCACCGCGCATAGCGCGTACGCCGTGCAACAGGTCGACCTCAGCCCCGACCGCGTGCGCATCCATGCGCCGCGCAATGAAGCCGCCATCGCGCAGATCCCGCCGGGCTTCAAGTTCGCCCAGCCGGGCAAGTTCACGGTGGCCGTGTCCGGCGTGGCCGGGCCACCCCTGGCGCTGCTGGCCAATGACGACAAGACCACCATCGGCAGCGAAGCCGACACCGCGCAGTTGGTCGCTGATAGCTTGGGCCTGCAGCTCAACGTGGTGCAGACCAGTTGGGAAGACTGGCCCCTGGGTGTCAGCTCGGGCAAATACGACGCGGTGATCAGCAACGTCACCGTGACCGAGGCGCGCAAGAAGCGTTTTGACTTCGCCACGTATCGCCAGGATGTGCTCGGTTTTTATGTGAAGAGCACCAGCCAGATCAGCCAGATCAAGCAAGCCTCGGACATTGCCGGGCTGAAGATCATTGTCGGCTCCGGTACCAACCAGGAGAAAGTCCTGCTGGCCTGGAACGAGGCCAATGAAAAGGCCGGCATCAAGCCTGCGTTGTTGCAGTACTTCGACGACCAGGCCGCCGCCCAGTTGGCGGTGCAGTCGGGGCGCAGCGATGCGTTGTTCGGGCCCAATTCGGTGTATGCCTATTCGGCGGCGATCACCGGCGGCATCAAGCGTGTCGGCACCGTGAATGGCGGCTGGCCGCTGCAGGCGGATATCGCCGTGACCACCCGCAAGGACAACGGTCTGGTCAAGCCGATCCACACTGCGTTGGAGGGCGCCATTGCCGGTGGTCAATACGAACAGGTGCTGCAGCGTTGGGGCCTGGATGTGGAGCGTGTCGACCAGTCGCGGATCAACCCACCGGGCCTGCCGGACTAGGAGCAACGACATGGGACTGACACGACGTGAAGCACTCTCGACGATTGCTGCAATAGGCGGCGAGCACGCCATCAAGGATGCCCTGGCGGTATTGGGCCTGGGGCCTTCGTCGCACCGCCGGCCGCAACCCCTGAAACTCAACGCAGGCTTGGGGCAGGGCACCCGCGTGCTGGTGCTCGGCGCCGGCATCGCCGGGCTGGTCAGCGCCCTGGAACTGAGCCGCGCCGGGTTCAGCGTGCAAGTGCTGGAGGCTCGCGAGCGAGTCGGCGGGCGCACGTGGACAATCCGTAACGGCGACCGCGTGGACTACCTGGACGGCCGTACGCAAACCGCCGCCTTTGACCAAGGCCACTACTTCAATGCGGGGCCGGCGCGGATTCCCAGCCAGCACCGCACGATACTCGACTATTGCAGCGAGCTGGGGGTGCCGCTGGAAGTGCTGGTCAACAGCAGCCATGGCGCCCAGGTGCGGCCGGACCTGCAACAGCCGGCGTTCACGGTGGGCCAGGCGATCAACGACGCGCGTGGGCACTTGTCTGGTTTGCTGGCCAAGGCGGTGCAACGCGATGCCCTCGATGATGTCTTGAGCGGCGAAGAACGCACCCGGTTGCTGGCGTTCTTGCAAGTGTATGGCGACTTGTCCCAAGAGCTGGCGTTCGAAGGCACGCTTCGTTCAGGCCACCTCGACTCACCGGCCCATCCCGGCGCCTTGCCCGACAGCCGCCGCCCGCTGGCGCTGGATCGGCTGCTGCACCCCGAACTCTGGGGCGCGTTGTTGCACACTGAATTTCCGGAGTTCTCGGCCACAATGTTCCAGCCCGTGGGCGGCATGGACCGCATCACCGAGGCGTTCTACCAGCGCGTGCGTGGGCAGGTGCAACTGGGCGCCCAAGTCCGCCAGGTCCGCCAGCTCGAAGACGGCGTCGCGGTGACCTACCACGACTCACTCAGCGGGCGCGAACAGGTGGTGCGGGCTGATTATCTGGTCTCGACCTTGCCGCTGCCGCTCTTGGCCAGGCTCGACACCGACTTCAGCGACCCGATCAAGGCCGCCTTGCGCAGCACACGCAGCGATCAGGCGACCAAGGTGGCGTGGCAATCCCCGCGCTTCTGGGAGACTGACTACCGCACCTATGGCGGCCTCTCTTGGATCGAGCACCCGGCACGCCTGCTGTGGTATCCGAGCAACGACCTCAACACCCGCGAAGGTGTGTTGGTGGCCGGTTACGTCACCGGGGAGGGCGCCGACGTGTTTGGCGCACAGCCGTTGGCCCAGCAGTACGCCACCTCCAGGGACGCCGTGGAGTGGCTGCATCCGGGGTACTCCAGGCACCTGCGCCACCCGCTGGCGGTGTCGTGGGAGCAGATCCCCTACAGCGAAGGCCCCTGGCTGCAACGCGAACACTTCCCGGCCGACGCCAGCGCCTTGCTGGAGCAACCCCACGGCCGTGTGTATTTCGCCGGTGACGGCCTGGTGCAGAGCGGCGTGGGTATCTGGCAGGAGTCGGCGGCCAACTCGGCGCGGTATGTGGTCGGGCAACTGGCTGAACGGGTGACTCATCAACGACAGATGGCGGCAGTGGCCGCTTCATAAGGAGCAACACCATGAGCGACAGCATTCAACGCACCGGTCTCGGTGATTTCCCGATCTCGCAGACCGTCACCGTCCCCGCGTCGGCGAGCCTGGTGTTTGTCAGCGGTACCTTGCCGGACCTGGTCGATCCGAACGTCCCGGCCGCCTACGGCAATACCGAAATACAGACGGTCTCGGTGTTCAACAAAATCCGCAGGATCTTGCGCCAGCAAGACCTCGACCTGGGCGATATCGTGCAACTGCGCGTCTTTCTGGTGGGCGCCGAGGAAACCGCCGGCCAGCTGGATTTCGCCGGGCTGCAGCGCGGCTATACGCAGTTCTTCGGCACGCCGGAGCAGCCCAACAAACCGACGCGCACCGCGTTGCAAGTGGTGGCCTTGCCGTTGCCCGGTGCGCTGGTGGAAGTGGAGGCGATTGCCGCCCGGACGGCATGATTCCATTCGCTGTTCACGGTTCTGTGCAGGACCGTGACGCATCAGATCTTGTCTGTTGCGCCCTGGTTTTTGTTGAACCCGCCATGCTTGCGATACCAGGCCACGGTGTCGGAAAGGGTCTGCTCCAGCCCTCGAAAACTCAGGCCCAGCTCTTGTTCACTCTTGCGAGGGTTGAAGCCGGTGCGGTGCTCCTCTCTTACCAATAGGCGCACCGTCGCCATGCTCAGCAAAACCGGCTTGCCGGTCAGGCGCGCATACACTTCCTGCACCGCCGCCAACAGGTAGAGCACGGGCAGTGGCAGTTGCCGGGCAGGGGTTTTGACCTCGGCGATCCGGCCCAGGGCAGGCACCAACTGGCGCATGGTCAGGTTCCGACCGGCCGCGAGGTAGCGCTCGCCCCGTCGTCCGTTTTGCGCCGCGGCAATCAGAGCCCAGGCCACATCACGGGCATCGACCACGGAGAAGGTGCCGGGGATCAGCCCGGGCAACTTGCCGTTGACGACATCCTTGACCAATTGTCCCGAGGAGGTCGGGCCGATATCACCCGGGCCCCACATCCAGCCCGGCAGCACCATGCAGGCGAACATCTGGGGATGCGTTTCAAGAAACGCCAACACCACACGGTCGGCGAGGATCTTGCTGCGGTAGTAGTCATCTGCATCGGCTTCGGCACGCAGGCATGTCTCATCGATAGCGGAGCCTGGGGCGCCGTCGAGCACGGCAATCGATGAGGTATGCACAAACCGGCGGACCCCCGCGCGGTAGGCCTGGTCAAGCAGGTCTCGCGTACCGGCGACATTGATTTTTTCGAGCGCTTCCCAGTGGCTGCCGCCCTTGTAGTTGTCGCGAAAGAACGCTGCCGTATGAAACACCGTATCGCAGCCGCGCAACGAGGGGGCGAACGCGTCGATGTCGGCCATGTCGCCAACCACTAGTTGCACGGTGGGGAGGTCGTTGAACTGCTGTTCACCTTTGGCTTTTGAGCGGACAAGCGCTTTGACGGCGTAGCCACGTGCGACCAGTTCCCGCACCAGGTTGTTTCCCAGCAAGCCGGTTGATCCCGTAACGAATACGTTGCGCATCACCGCGTGTTCTGCGTCATGGTCGAGGCCCTTGGTCATACATTTCATTCCAGTCGTTTCGAAGGGCGGTAGATATACCGCTGAGACCACGCCTGAAAAACAGCGACTGCTGCATAATGGCTTTGCATATTTGCAGACCATGGAGGACCAGGGGTATGGCGGTGCAGGCAAATTGGGATGATCTTCGTCTGCTGTTGGCTGTCTCGCGGCGTGGCAGTTTTCTGCAGGCGGGCCAGTTGCTGGGTATCGCGGCGTCCACCGTGTCCCGTCGCCTGACCCAGCTGGAAGCGGCCCTCGGTGAGCCGCTGGTGGAGCGAGGTGTTGAAGGGTGTTGGTTGACTTCGCGTGGCCAATCCCTGGTGGAGGTCGCCCTGGCTGCGGAGGAGGGCTTGCGGCGTCAAACGGCGGTGGACCTGTCCGGGGAGCACACAGCGCTACAGGGCAGTGTCCTGGTCAGTGCCGGTGAGGGGTTTTCTGCTGGTGTGTTGGAGGCCGCACGGCGTTTTACGGCCCTGCATCCGCGCTGCTCCGTGGAGTTACAGGTCACCGCCGAGTTTCACAAGATCGTCCGTGGCGTGGCGGATATCGCGATCCGTACCGTGCACCTGGGCGAGCCATCGCTGATCTATCGGCCCATCGGCAAGCTTGCCTACGGCGTCTTCGCGGATGCCGGCTACCTGAAGCGATCGCCACAGGTGACCCTGGAGACGGCGGTCAATATCGCCTTGCTGCCTCCGCTGGATATGTTGCCGCAAATGCGTGCCGCAAAGGCGGCGGGCCTGGACCGTGAGCAAATCAGCGTGAACTCGTTTGCCGTACAGCTGGAGTCGGTGCGCCAGGGGATGGGCGTGGCTGTCCTGCCGCGTATCCTGGCCAAAGACCTGACCGAGCTGTTCCCCGAGCTAGAACTTCCCGATATGGAGGTTTATCTGGTCACCCGGCCCCAAGCGTTGAAGCAGGCGCAGATCCGATGTTTCTTCGGCATCCTGGAGCAGGTATTGCTCGAGCTTTTTCGTGATTTGCCGCAGGAAAGCGGCCCACCAGGGCCGCGAATATCGACCTACCAGAGCGCGATGTCATAGGTGAGGTAGAGGCGGTTGCTGTCGCGGCCCCGGGAGAATTCAGAGCGATAGACGTAGTTGCGCAGGCGCACCCCCAATCCCTTGAACGTGCCGGCTTGCACCACGTAGGCCAGCTCGGTATCACGCTCCCACTCCTTGACCGTCGTCGTGGACTTGCCGTCGTCGCCGCTCAGGTAGCGTGTCGAGAAGGTCAGGCCGGGCACTCCGGCGGCCGCGAAGTTGTAGCCGTAGCTGAGCATCCAGGTCTTCTCGTCTTCCTCGATGAATTTGCCGATACCGGCGTTGCTGAACGAGTACACGGTTGCGCCGCTGATGTAGGGCAACCCGGCATCCCCGTGTAGGGCCTGATAGCCGCCGCCGAGTGTATGGCCGGCGATGGCGTAGGATAACTGGCCGCTGAGCATGTCATTGTCGATTTTGCCGGCGTAGGCAGAGCCGCTATCGACGCTATTGAAGTAGCGCAGGTCGCTGGTCAGCACGCCACCGGCCAATGGCAGGTCGTACTGGATGCCTGCGAAGTTCTGTCGGTAGAAGTTCTCCAGTTCCCCGTAGAAATAGCTCAAGCGAATGTTTTTACCCCATTTGTACTCGGCCCCGGCGTAATTGAAATCCCCCGATTTTGCCCCGCTGTAGCCATCCGGCACGATCGGCACGCTGTTGGTGGAGTCGCGTAGTTTGAAGCGGTCCAGGTGCCCGCCGGTGACGCTCAGGTTCTCGATGTCGTTACTGCTCACTTGAGTGCCCTGGTAGGTCTGGGGCAGCAAGCGTGCATCGTTGTAAATCAGCACCGGGGTTTTCGGGAGCAAGGTGCCGTACTTGACGGTGGTTTTGGCGAACCGGGCTTTTGCGGTAGCGCCGGCGCTGGCAAATTCGCCGGCCGCCCGCCCGTCATCGTGCACCGGCATCAGCCCGGTGCCGCTGCGGCCGCGGCCTGAATCGAGCCTTACGCCATACAGCCCCAGGGCATCCACGCCGAAGCCGAGGGTGCCGGCGGTAAACCCGGACTGATAATCCAGCAGGAAGCCCTGGGCCCACTCCGTGCGTTCGCTTTTTGCGGTTCTTGCAGCGCGTGCGCTCATGCCGTGCTCGTCACGAAAGTTCTCGTTGAAATACACATTGCGCAGCTGCAACTTGAGCTTGCTTTCATCAATAAAGCCTTCGGCATTGGCACCGGTGAAGGGCACCAGGCCCAATGCGCAAAACAGAGCCCGACGGGTATACACAGGGTTCATGGCAACTCTCTCATTGTTGTTATTGGGGTGCAGGGCAGCACGCGCCCCTTGAACGAGGCGCGTTGGACGGCAGCAGTGGCGTTGGGGAATCAGATGAACAGGCTGATGGCGCCGGTCAGCAGGGCCAGCGCGGTGACGACCAGGGAGGTCAGCACAGCCCACTTGACGGTGGCTTTCTGGAAGTCACCGATATCGCGATCCACCATGCCCACCAGCAGCAGGGTCGAGGCCACCAATGGGCTCATCAGGTGCACGGGTTGCCCCAGGATCGAGGCACGTGCGATTTCGACCGGGTCGATGCCATAAGCGGCGGCGGCATTGGCCAGGATCGGCACCACGCCAAAATAGTAGGCGTCATTGGACAGCACGAAGGTCAGCGGCATGCTGGTGATCGCCACCACCAGTGGGAACAGGTGGCCCCAGGACGGCGGGATCCAGTCGACCAGAGTCTGGGCCAGGGCGTCGACCATCTTGGTGCCGGAAAAGATCCCGGCAAAAATCCCGGCGGCGAATACCAGCAGCACCACCGTCATGGCGTTGCCCGAGTGCGCCAGGATGCGTTCTTTCTGAATGTCCAATTGCGGGTAGTTGATCATCAGTGCGAGCACAAAGCCGATCAGAAACAGGATCGCAGAGTGCATCAGCCCCATCACCAGGGCCGCCATCACCGCAATCACCAAGGCCAGGTTGACGTACGCCAGCTTCGGGCGCTTGTGCGGCGTGTCCTCAAGAATCGCGTTGATATAGCAATTGCCGCCACCGCTTTGCAGTTGCACGTTACCGATGCGCTTGCGCTCGGCTCGCCCGAGTAGAAAGGCCGTGAACACCACCCACAGGGCGCCGCCGATCATGGTCGGCAGCAACGGCACGAAGTATTCGCCGGCATCCAGGCCCAGCGCGGCGATCGCCCGTGTTGCGGGGCCGCCCCAGGGTGTCATGCCGCTCATGATGCTCAGCGACAGCATGGAGATGGTCGCCAGGATCATCGGGTTCATGCCGATGCGTTTGTACAGGGGCAGCATGGCCGCGCAGGTAATCATGTAGGTCGTGGTGCCGTCGCCGTCGAGTGCCACCAGCAACGACAGCAGGGCGGTGCCCACCGCGATTTTCATCGGGTCTCCATTGACCCGCTTGAGGATCTTGCGGATCAGCGGGTCAAACAGGCCCGCATCGATCATCAGGCCGAAAAACAGGATCGCAAACAGCAGCAAGGCGGCAGACGGTGCGACCATTTTCAGGCCATCGAGCATCATCTTGCCGGTGGTGCCGCCGAAACCGCCGATCACCGCGAAGACGATGGGTACCACGGTGAGCGCGACGATCGGCGACAAGCGCTTCGTCATGATGAGGACGGTGAATACGACCACCATGGCCAAGCCAAGGAAAGCAAGCATAGGACGATTCTCTTGTTGTTATCGTAATAATGGCTGACGCCGAGGCGCACGAGCCCTGGCCCGCCGGGCGGGCTAAGGCGCCTGGCGGGGAGGGAGTCAAGTCAGGAGGGGCGTTGCCCGGGGAGTGCTAAGCGCGTTTGGGGACTTTCAAGTCTTCCCAGGCTTCTACCGGTGCCGCAGAGGGTTTGGCGTCGAGCATCCGGTGCAGCGTTTCGCGATCGCAGGCATTTTCCGACAGCGACATCACCACGGTCGCGACGGCGTTGCTGGCCAGGCTGGTCAGGGCCCGCGCTTCAGACATGAAGCGGTCGATGCCGATCAGCAACGCCAGGCCGGCCAATGGGATGTCGTGAATGACCGTCAGGGTCGAGGCCAGTGCGACGAACCCGCTGCCGGTGACGCCGGCAGCGCCCTTGGAGGACAGCAGCATGATTGCCAGCATGGTGATGATCTGCGTCAGGCTCAGGTCGATATTGCAGGCCTGGGCAAT
The DNA here is from genome assembly GCF_050312575.1 of Pseudomonas sp. R11F. NCBI lineage: Bacteria > Pseudomonadati > Pseudomonadota > Gammaproteobacteria > Pseudomonadales > Pseudomonadaceae > Pseudomonas > Pseudomonas sp. R11F. The sequence continues at coordinate 54,466 of NZ_JBNPJU010000062.1, forward strand.
GAAGATCGCCGCCAGCGACAGGTAGATCGCGGTGCCGTCCAGGTTGAACGAGTAGCCGGTGGGCAGGACCAGGCCCACGACGCCTTTTTTGCAACCCAGCGCTTCGAGCTTCTCCAGCATGCGCGGCATGACCGGCTCGGTGGAGGAGGTGCCCAGCACCACCAGGAACTCTTCGCGGCAGTAGCGCAGCAGTTTCCACAGGCTGAAACCGTTGGCGCGGCAAATGCTGCCCAGTACCACGAACACGAAGAAACCGCAGGCGATGTACAAGGTCATGATCAGCTTGGCCAGCGAGCCCAGCGACGTGATGCCGTACTGGCCGACGGTGAACGCCAAGGCACCGAAGGCGCCGATCGGAGCGAAACGCATCAGGTAGGCGAAGATCTTGAACACCATCTGCGAGGCGGCCTCGAGCACATCGAGCACCGGCTTGCCACGCTCGCCCAGTGATGACAAGGCAAAGCCGGACAACACCGCAATAAACAGCACCGGCAGCACTTCACCCTTGCTGAAGGCGCCGATAAACGTCTCCGGGATGATATGCATGAAAAATTCCACCACCCCAAGCTTGGCGGCCGACTCGGTGTATTGGGTCAAGCCTTTGGTGCTCAGTTGGCTGGGATCGATGTTCATGCCCGCGCCCGGCTGGAACACAAATACCGCCACCAGGCCGATCAGCAGGCTGATCACCGTCAAGCCCAGGAACAACAGCAGGGTCTTGCTGAGCAGGCGTCCGAGCGAGCGTTTATCGCTCATCCCGGCGATGCCCGTGACGATGGTGCAGAACACCACGGGCGCAATCATCATCTTGATCAGCTTGATGAATGCATCACCCAGCGGTTTGAGTGCAATGGCTTGCTGGGCCCAGAAATGCCCGACCACGATGCCCAGTACCACGGCGCAGAGGATCTGGAAGTAGAGCGATTTAACAACTTTCATGGCATCACCCATTTTTTAGAATTGTGCGGATGCAAAAAATGCCAACGACCGCCGGAATTATCCGGCGAGGCGCTGTGAATCTGTGGCGTAGACGTAGCCGGAAAAAAGCCTGCGCGCAGTACGAACGACGGATGCCTGGATTGTCTCACTGTTGAGCCCGGTGTAGGACAATACGACATCAATCCCGCCGCTGGGGTGCTCGATACGCACCGCTTGAGGGCGCGGCGTACTGATCCCGCCGAGCATCTGCGCAACGATGCTGCCTTCTATCACGCACGCGGTGGCCAGGCCAATCGAGCCGGTAATGGCCAGGGCCCGGTGGCAGTTGTGCGGCATGAAATAGCGAACCTGGATCGTACCGCCGGCTTTGGCAGGCGAGACCAGTACCGGCTTGGGAATCACTTTGTGGCTGACATCGCCCAGGCCCATAGCCTGGCCGGCTTGCAGTCGCAATGACTCAAGCCGCCGCAGGAAGTCTTTATCGGCGTCCAGTTCCGCCGGGCTTTCATCACCGCGCTTGCCCAGTTGGCCAGCCTCGATCAGCACCATCGGCATCGCCATATCGATGCAGGTGACGGCAATACCGTCGATCACATCCTGCGTGTTGCCGGTGGGGAAGAGCTTGCCGGTCTTGCTGCCGGCCGCATCGAGGAACGTCAGTTGCACCGGTGCTGCGGTGCCCGGCACGCCGTCGATGGCGGTGTCGCCCTCGTAACTGACGTTGCCATCCGGTGTGTACACCTGCGAATGGATAAGGGTCCCGGTGTTCACATTGCGAATGCGTACTCGGGTGCGCCCCGGCGTGCCTTTGACCAGGCCCTGTTCGATGGCGAAAGGGCCGACGGCGCACAGCATGTTGCCGCAGTTGGGCGCGCTGTCGACGCGGCGTTGCGAAACCATGACTTGAACGAACAGGTAATCAACGTCCGCATCGGGATGCAGTGAGGGGCTGACAATCGCGACCTTGCTGGTTTGCGGGCTGCCGCCACCAATGCCATCGATCTCCAGCTCGTGGCCGGACCCCATCAGGTTGAGCAGCAGCTCGTCACGGGCCTCAATCGCTGCCGGCAAATCCCAGGCTAGAAATACCGGGCCTTTGGAGGTGCCACCACGCATCAGCACACAGGGAATTCTTTGCATGATACTGACTCTTGTTGATCAATCGAGTTAATTGATGCTCTGCGAACAAGAGTCTCAAGCTTTAAAAGATCTATCAAATGCAAAAATTGACGAGATTGTTGCGTTTTACGAATGATAAATTTACGCTGGATTTTCTTTTCGAACCTTGCAGCGGATGAGGCATAACGTGGACTATGAGCTTAACGACATTCGATCTTTCGTGAAGATCGCCGAACTGGGCAGTTTTCACGAAGCTGCCGATGCCCTGCACCTGTCTCAGCCCGCACTCAGCCGCCGGATCAAAAAACTTGAAGAGGGCTTGGGCACCGCGCTGCTTGATCGCACCACGCGCAAGGTCAGCCTCACCAGCGTCGGCCGCGATTTCCTGCCCAAGGCACGCCGCCTGCTGGACGACTTCGACGAGTCGATTCTCAATATCCGTGAACTCGCCGAACGCCAGATCGGCCGGGTCACCCTGGCGTGCATCCCGACGGCTGCTTTCTATTTCCTGCCCTCGGTGATTCGTCTGTACAACGAACGCTACCCCAAAATCCGCATCCGCCTGCTGGACTTGAGCGCCAACGAGGGGCTTGAAGCGGTCCTGCGTGGGGAAGCTGATTTCGGTATCAACATGATGAGTGGACAGCACCCGGACATCGAGTTCGTGCCCTTGGTCAGCGAACCGTTTGTGTTGGCCTGCCGGCGTGATCATGAGTTGGCCAAGCGCAGTGCGGTCACCTGGTCTGAACTGAGCGATTACCGCCTGATCGGCGTCGGGCGCCTGAGCGGCAACCGCATGCTGCTCGATCATGCCTTGTCTGGCTTGAGCTGGCGGCCGCAGTGGTTCTACGAAGTCCAGCATCTGTCGACCTCGCTGGGCCTGGTGGAGGCTGGGTTGGGAGTGTCGGCGATGCCGAGCCTGGCCATGCCGGCCGAGGACCATCCCACCTTGGTCAGCGTCCCGTTGATCGAGCCGGTGGTGAACCGCTCGTTGGGTCTGGTCTACCGCCGTGGGGCATCGCTTTCGCCGGCGGCGGAAAAATTCGTGTCGATATTGCTTGAGCAATGGCCGCAATAAGCCATTGACCGTCTGGTCGGCCGGCGTGGTGTTAATAAGAATGTTTTTTGATTGCACCGCGCCGTTGTGGAATAGTACCCGCCGTTTTCCCCGGCCTGCCTGGGCGGGGTATGTCAACGCCGAGGTGCTTCATGCGATTACTGCGCTCCATTGCGACCCTTGCCGCCTGTCTCCTGGCGTTCTCTTCAAGCGTGTTATGCGCCGCTCCCATCGACCTCAATGACGGCCAGCACGCCGTGCATCTGCCGGATGCGCCCAAGCGCGTGGTGGTACTGGAGTTTTCCTTTCTCGACAGCCTGGCGGCAGTCGACGTCACGCCTGTCGGGGCGGCGGATGATGGCGACGCCAACCGCGTGTTGCCCAAGGTGCGCCAGGCCATCGGCCAGTGGACGTCCGTGGGCTTGCGCTCGCAGCCGAGCATCGAGGAAATCGCCAGGCTCAAGCCTGACCTGATCGTCGCCGACCTGAACCGCCACCAGGCGCTGTATAGCGACCTCTCCAGTATCGCACCGACCTTGCTGCTGCCCTCGCGCGGTGAGGATTACCAGGGCAGCCTCAAGTCCGCCGAACTGATCGGAAAAGCGTTGGGCAAGAGCCCGCAGATGCAGGCGCGTATCGCGCAGAACCGTGAGCACCTGAAGGCGATTGCACAGCAGATCCCCGCAGGCGCCAGTGTGCTGTTCGGCGTTGCGCGTGAAGACAGTTTTTCCGTGCACGGCCCGGACTCCTATGCCGGCAGCGTGTTGCAAGCCATCGGCCTGAAAGTGCCGTCGGTACGTGCCAAGGCGGCGCCGACGGAGTTTGTCAGCCTGGAGCAACTGCTGGCGCTGGATCCGGGCTGGTTGCTGGTCGGCCATTACCGCCGTCCGAGCATCGTCGACGCCTGGAGCAAGCAACCGCTGTGGCAGGTGCTTGGCGCGGTGCGCAACCAGCATGTGGCTGAAGTGGACGGTGACAGTTGGGCGCGCAATCGAGGGGTATTGGCCTCCGAGCAAATCGCCGAAGACGCCTTGGCGATTCTCAAGGGCGGCAAAGCCGTACTGAGCCAATAACCGTGCAGCGCAGTTTAGCCGCCGCCGGCATCGTGCTGTTGGGAGGCGGGTTGTTCTGGCTTTCGCTGTATAGCTGGTCGCCGTTTGTGATCACCCCGGCAGATGCGTGGAATGGCCTGGTGCACCAAGGTCACTCGGGCGGCAACATGGCTTATATCGTCGCCCAGCTGCGGGTGCCGCGTGCGGTGTGCGCGGCGTTGGTGGGTGCCTGCCTGGGCCTGGCGGGGGCATTGATGCAAGGCATCACGCGCAACCGCCTGGCCTCGCCGTCTCTGTTCGGCGTTACCGCCGGGGCGGCGCTGGGCCTGGCGTTGTTTTCCACCGGCCTGGTGGCGCCACCCTTTGCCGGTGGCGCCTTGTTGATGACGTGCGTGGGGGGCGCGCTGGCCTGGGTCACGGTGTTCAGCCTCGGCGGCGCCTGGTCGCCCACCACGTCCCAAGGGCGCCTGGTGTTGGCCGGAGTGGCCGTGGCGGCGTTATGCGCGGCGTTGACGCGGCTCACGGTGATTCTGGTCGAGGCCCAGGCGCAAAGTGTCCTCAACTGGCTGGCCGGCTCCCTGGCCAACGTGGGCGCCGCGCAGGTGCAACTGCTCTGGCCCTGCACCCTGGTCGGCGGTCTGTGGGCGTTGTGGTGCGCGCCGCGCTTGAACTTGATCAACCTGGGCGAGGAGGCCGCCCGCTCGTTGGGCGTGGGCATCGCCAGCCTGCGCCTGCAGGTCTTCGTCGCCAGTCTGTTGTTGGTGGGCGCCAGTGTCTGTGCCGTCGGCCCCATCGGGTTCGTCGGGCTGATTGCGCCCAATATCGTGCGGCAGTTTCTCGGTAACGACTATCGCTGGCTGATCCCGCTGAGTGCCGCCCTGGGCGCAGTGATTGTGCTCGGCGCCGACCTGCTCAGCCGCGCCGTGGCGTTCCCCGTGGAAACCCCCGCCGGGGTCGTCACCGCGTTGATCGGTGCGCCATTCTTTCTCTTTCTCGCCAGGCGCGCCCTATGACTCGGCCACGCTTTCGCCTTTGGCTGCTGGCGGGCCTGTTGCTGCTGGTGACGTTTGTCAGCCTCAGCGCCGGCACCCTGTGGCTCACGCCCGAAACGGTAGTGGAGCGCCTGTTGGCCCACGACGCCGTCGATTTTGAAGTGTGGAACCACCGCCTGCCGCGCAGCCTGATCGCGATCCTTGCCGGCTGCGCTTTCGGCCTGGCAGGCGCGATAGTGCAGGGTGTGATACGCAACCCGCTGGCCTCGCCGGAGATTCTCGGGGTGACCCAGGGTGCAGGGCTGGCGCTCACCGTGGCGATCATTACCTGGCCGCAATTGCCGATTGGCTGGCTGCCACTGGTGGCGTGCCTGGGTGGGGCGGCCGGGGCTTTGCTGCTGGCGTTGTACAACAGCGGGGTGAGTTTTTCCGGGGTGCGCTTTGCGCTGTCCGGGGTGGCGATTGCGGTGACCTTGTCCAGCATCACCGAGTTCCTGATCCTGTCCCACCCGCTGGATATCAACACCGCATTGCTCGCGCTCACCGGCAGCCTGTGGAGCCGCAACTGGCACCATGTGGGGTTGGTGCTGCCATTTCTCGTTTTGATCCCACTGGGGTTGTGCCTGGCCAAGCCACTGAACCTGATCGCGCTCGGTGATGAGGCGGCGCATAGCCTGGGCACCGCGTTGAACCGCACGCGCGGGTGGGCGATGGCCTGCGCAGTGATGCTCACCAGCCTGGGCGTCGGCGTGATCGGGCCGATCGGTTTCATTGGGCTGGTGGCGCCGCATATGGCGCGGCGCCTGGTGGGCGGGCATCACCACTACCTGATGCCGGCGGCGATGTTGATCGGCGCGTTGCTGCTGGTGCTCGCCGATACCCTCGGACGCACCTTGATCGCTCCCAGCGAGATCCCGGCAGGGGTGCTCACGGCGGTGATCGGCGCGCCCTATTTTCTTTGGTTACTGGCACGCTTCAAGGGCTGATGACATGAGTATTCTGAAGGCACACCAGCTCGATATCGGTTATGGCGCAACGCGCATTGTGCAAGGCTTGTCGTTCGCGCCGCCAGTGGGCAAGGTCACGGCGTTGATCGGCCCCAACGGCTGCGGCAAGTCCACCTTGCTCAAAGCCTTCGCGCGTATCCTCAAGCCAACCCAGGGCGAACTGACCCTGGAGGGGCAGCCCTATGCCAGCTTGTCCGCGCGGCAACTGGCGCGGCAGATCGCGTTCCTGCCACAGGTGTTGCCCGTGCCGGAGGGGCTCAGCGTGCGCCAGTTGGTTGCCTATGGTCGCAGCCCACATAACTCGCTGTGGGGGCGCCTGAGCGGCAATGACCAGTCCCACGTGACCCAGGCCCTGCAGCGCCTGGAGCTGGACACCCTGGCCGAGCGTGCCTTGGCCGACCTATCGGGCGGCCAACGCCAGCGCGCCTGGCTGGCGATGGTGCTGGCACAGAATGCGCCGGTGGTGCTGCTCGACGAACCCACCACTTATCTCGACATCAGCCATCAAGTCGAACTGCTGGACTTGATGGGCGAACTGGCTGCCGAAGGCAAGACCGTCGTCACCGTGCTGCACGACATCAACCAGGCGTGTCGCTACGCCGATCACCTGGCGGTGATGCACGGCGGCAGGTTGGTGGCCGATGGCGCGCCAGCGGCGGTGATCAGTGCCGAGTTGATGCACCAGGTGTTCGATGTGCATGTGCAGATCATCAATGAGCCGGTGGCAGGTACACCCATGTGCGTGGTGCAGAGGAGCGCACGCACGCATTGATGCTCGGCGCCCGTCAATCGGCCGGCGGCTTGCATACCAGCGCCTGGCGCTCATAGTTCAGCGCCTTGTTCTGCGGTGGCAGCGCGTAGCTCGCAGTGCATTGCTGTTCACCCCACTTGATGATCAAGGTGCCGTGATCCTGCTCCACCAATGCCAGGGCGTTGCCGTTCGGATCGGCGATCGCCAGTTGCTTGCCTTGGGTATCTTCCAGCGACGCGCCAAACGCCAGTGGTTGGTGCTGGGCATCGAACAACTCGAACAGTACTCGCCGTCCGGTGGTGCCGCTGTAATGCGCCACGACGATGGCGCCACGGCGCGGCACCAGTTGTTGCGTGGCATTGCTGATTTCGACATCGCCACCCAGGTCTCGGGTGTCCAGGCTCACCCAGTTCACCCGGTAGGGTTGGGCCGTGGGGATCACCGCATAGCCGTTGTAGCCGGTTTCGACGCCGCTGTAGCTGCCGATTTTTGCCCCGCTGATACCGGGCACTTCGGCCAGCGCGAAGGTTTCACTGACGGTCTGCCCCAGGTTGATCCCGCCCGCGTGGGCCACCACGGAGCCTGCGAGGTTGAGGTTCTGCGAGTTGTAGCCCTGGCCCTGGCTGTAACCCAGGCTGACGTCCGCTACCGAGGTCCGGCTGTTGATGTTCACCGAGCCCGAATCGCCGCTGGTGTCGCTGTGGCCGGCTTGCACCGAATAAAAGGTGTCGCTGGTGTCGGCGACGTAGCCGTTGATACCGGCTTGGGTGGTGGTGTCGCCGCGGTTGCTGCTGGTGGTGACGAACGCTCGTGGCGCACGCGGCTGGCTGCCCAGCGGGAAGGAGATGGACAGGTTCACTTGGGTGTCATCGCTGGGTTCGCCCCAGGTGACGATTTGCTTGGTACGCGTGACGCCGAGGTTGTAAGTCACATCGCCCCAGTTGCTGGTATAGCCGGCGGAAAAACTCTGGGAGCCGCCACGGTTCCAATAACGCTGATCGCTGGCGTTCACGTAGAGGCTGCCGTATTCACGATGACGCCCGAGGCTTTGGTTGATCGTCAGGTCGGTGCGGGTCTTGGAGTGGCCGGTGCGTACACGCGCGCCTTCGCTGATGTCTTCGACGTGGTCGGTGAAACTGCGGTAGCCCTCGGTGGAGTAGCGGTAGGCTGCCAAGGTGAAGTTGGTGTCGGTGCCGGCAAAGGTCTTGGCATACAGCGCACGCACGCTGTTGCCCTGGGTGGTTTGCCCCCGGGCCTTGCTCGATGAGTGTGTGACATCCAGCGATACCGCGCCCAGTGCGGTGTTTTTGCCGGCTCCCAGAGACAGCGCGTTGTACGCCTCGCTGGCTTGTACACCGACGATGCCGCTCAGGCTGCTGGTCAAGCCATATGCCACGGTGCTGCTGACAAATCGGGGAGTCGCCAGGCCCTCGGCATTGCTCTTGAACGTGCCCGCCGAGACGCTGTACTTGACCTGGCCTTCACGCACCATGATCGGCAGGCTGGAAAACGCCTGCATCGTCACGCGGCGGCTGCCGTCGGCTTCGATCACGGTGATTTGTAAATCACCGTTGGAGCCGCTGGGGTAGATGTCGTTGATCTCGAACGGGCCCGGCGCGACGTTGGCGGTGTAGAGGATGTAGTCGTTCTGGCGGATTTCCACGGTCGCGTTGGTCTGCGCCACGCCACGGATCACCGGCGCATAGCCGCGCTCGCTGTCGGCGCGCATGCCTTCATCCGAGGCCAGTTTCACGCCGCGATAGCGCACGCTGTCGAACAGGTCGGTATCGGAGAAAATCTCACCGGCGCTGAACTGGCCTTTGATCGCCGTCACGTCATGCTGCACGTAGGTACGGTTGCTGGTGAAGGTGTTCGAGCGCGCGGTGCCACCACTGAAATTCGACTCGTTGCGCAGGCGCCAGGCACCCAGGTTGATGCCGTTGCGCAAGCCCAGGTTATGGTTGACGCGGGTTTGATAGTCGCCGGCCGTGCGGCTGCTGTTGAGTTGGTAGTTGATGAACGCCGCCGGCACGCCGTCATCCCATAACTGCGGGTCGACATAGCCACGCAGGCCACGTTGCATAGCTATCTGTGGAATGCTTGCCATCAGGCGCAGGCGGCTGCTGTCGTACCGCACGCTGGCGTCTTCGATCAACTGCGCCAGTGAGTAGCAGGGCGCGGGATGTTCAGGGTCGATTTTGCCTTGAGCCTGCAGGCGAGCCATGTCGATTCCCAGTTGCTTGAGCAGGTCGAGGGTCAGGCACGCTTCGACCTGGCCGTTTTGCGGGTTGCGCAGGAAGTCGATATCACGCCGCCCGACCAGCACTTCGTTGCTGAACAGGTCCACCCGGTAATTGCCCGGAAGCACACTGTTGGCCGCGAGCAATTGCTGCAGGTCGACCGCCTGCCCACCTTGTAAAAACGTGGTATTGAAGGCTTCGGTGGCCTCATCGGCCATCACCCAGGCCGGCAAGCTGGCGGCGATCGCCAACGACAGTGTCTTGAATTTCAGTGCGCAACGCACGGGCCTGTTGCTGGAAAGAGAAGACATGCGAAGACCTTTGACGTCCCCCGGCAGCGAACAGGCAGGCACGCAAATGCGCACCCGGCATTCGCCTGGGGGTTAGAGAGCAGGCTTAAGGGGCCAGTCGTGATTCAGTGGCGTGTGCAGGGGCCGAAACGCCGCTTGAAAGGGGCGTGGTGTAGTGATTCTGCGCGCCGTAGTCATTGATGCTGTAGAACGACAATTGCACCGGGCCGCTGGTGGGCAGGGCACCGAGCGCAAATTGCTTGTGCTCGCCGGGCGCGATCATGGTGGAGTCGCTCGCCAGTTGCGCCTGCACTTTGATGTCGGCCATCGACACGTGATACAGCGTCGGGTTTTTCACGCTCAGCAGCGTCTGCGCGCCTTGCCGGACCAATGTCCATTCAAGCTGTGCCGGGGCTTGCAAGGCACTGCCGGGCAGCCCGGCAGGCCGGTAGAAAATCTTGATGCGTTGGCGGATGGCCAACTGCAAGGTGTTCTCGGCCTCACTGGCCTTGGGGATTTCCTGGACGTTGAGCCACACCACCGACTCGCGGTCCGTGGGCATGCCGGTGCCTTCATACAGCACGCGCAGCAGCTGCTGTTCCTTGGCAAACACGCGGGCCAGGGGCGGCGTGACCGCAAAGGGCGCACGGGTGGCGCCGGCGTCATTCATGTCGACCCAGGATTGCACCAATACATCCTGGTTACCGTTACGCACAGTGATGTTGGCTTCCTTGTGGTCGCCATCGAAGACGATGCGGGTGGCGTTCAGTGAAATGCTGGCGCCGGCCTGGGTCGCCATAAGCATGCCCAGCAGCCCCAGGCATGCGGCAATCGAACGAGGCAGCATGAGGTTTATCCAGTGTGATCAGAAGGAATGGCGAGGCCGCAGGGCCTCGCACGTCGGGTGCCGGGGCGCCGATTATTCGTATTGCAGGATGAACGGCAGGGTCGCATCACCACGACCGGCAACGGCCGAGCCGGCGGCTGCGGTGGTCACGTAGGCGGCTGCGAAGCTCAAGGTGGCGTCGCCGCCTTCGGAACCTTGGCCGTGAATGGTGCTTTCAATGCGCGCCGTGGACGGCGAGCTGAGGTCGATCAGCGCGCCGTTGCTGTCGAGCAGGGCGATACCGACGTTTTTCGCCGAAGCGGAGCCGGCGTTCAGCGCCAGGACTTTCTTGCCGGTGACCAGGCCCGAACCGCCGTTGTTGGCGTCAAAGATCATCGCGACCTTGGTGCCTGCGTTGCAGTTGACGTTCAGGTTGAAGTCTTTGGCGGTCACGCGACCGGCAGCCGGGTTTTCTGCGGTGCCCATGTCCTTGATCGAAACGTTGCCCATGTCGACCGAAATGGTGCGGTCGGAGTTGGCGCCGTCCACCGAGCATGCATCGTTGTTGATCACGCCGGTGAAGGTGATTTTGCCGCTGCCACCCAGGGTTGGAGTGGGGGTTACCGGGTCTGCGGCGAATGCACTGCCGGAAGCGGCGATAATGGCCGAGGCGATAACAGCCAGGGAAAACTTCTTCATGATGATGTCCGTAAGTGTTAGTTGGAAAATGCTGTTGTTGAACTGCCCGCAAAGAGTAAGGGGTAGTGACAGGCGGGCAAATAAGACGATTCTTATAAGTGGCACGAGGGGCGGCAAGGTTGCGCGGGTTGAACAGCTTTTAGGCCCGTAAATAAAGGGCAAAGCCATTATCCAGGAATGGCTTGCAAGTGCTTGGTTAGTTGAAAATGTTGCGGGCCAGGCAATAAGCCAACAAGTCTTGGTCACTGCTCACTTCAAGTTTGCGCATGGCTGAAATCTTTTGCGCGCTGATGGTTTTGGAACTTCGGTTCTGGCAGCGCGCAATATCACTCACGCTCATGCCGGCAATAAATAAGCGCAAGATTTCGAACTCTTTGGGTGACAACGTGGAAACGCGCTCGTCGATCGCCGTCAGCGTCTCGATCACCGAGGTCTTCGGCGGCTCCAGGCTGTGATAGGCGCCTTGTTGCGCAATGGCTTTGAGCGCCAGTTGAATCTCGGTGTGCAATTGGCTTTTCTGGATGATGCCGACCACGCCCAGTTCCTGCAGGCGGGTGAGGATCAGGTGATTGGAAATCATCGTCAGGATCAGGACCTGCACCTGCGGGAAATGCCGTTTCAGGTACTCCACCAGTTTCAGCCCGTCACCGTAGGGCGAGTCGCCCGGCATGTTGTAGTCGGTGATCACGATGTCGACCACCTGGCGTTGCAGCAACTCGATCAAGCCCGCCGAACAGACAGCCTCGCCCACGACCGCAAAGCGCGTATCACGCTCCACCAGTTCGCGTACACCGAGCAGCACGATCGGGTGATCGTCCGCGATAACCACGTTGAATGTTTTCATAAGGGGCCGTCCGTAGTGCCAGTTCAAGTGAGTGAAGTGTGCCCAGGCTGGAGCGTCTCCAGGATGGCCGACATTCGCTGCATGACCGCCTTCACGTTGAGTACCAGTGCGGTATTGAGGCTGCTGCTGTTGAGTGCACTTTCCAGTTCGATGCAGGCCTGGGACAGCGCCAGTGCCTGCACCGCGCCCAGGGCACCGGCGACTGAATGCAGGCGCTGCCCGAGGCTGTGCGCATCACGTTGCTCAAGGGCTGCGCCGATCTGCTGCAGGTCTTGGCGCAACGTGCTGATGAACAGGGGGCGCATCGTGTCTGACAGTTGCACGCGGTCATCGAAAACCGCGATGGCGCGCTCCGGCGGCGGCTTGGCCTGGCAAAACTTGATCAACTGCGCACGCAAGGTTTGCAGGCTCAAGGGTTTGACGATCCAGGCGTTCATGCCCACCGCCAGGCAGCGCACGCCTTCTTCGCGCATTGCGTTGGCGGTCACGCCGATGATCGGCAACTGCGGATCATGCTCGCGCAGCTTCCTGGCCAGTTCATAACCGTTCATCAACGGCATATTCACATCGGTCAATACCAAGTCGAAGACCTGCGGTTGCCACAGCTGCAACGCCTGCTCACCGTTGACGGCCAGGGTCACCGAGCAACCCAGCGCCTCTAGCTGTTCCTTGATGATCGCCTGGTTGACCGGGTTGTCCTCGGCGACCAGGATGCGCAACCCCAAATGACCGGCGCTGCGCGGCTGTGCCGCTGCGGGTTGCTCATACTTGCCGTGCTGCGCCAGTGACACGGTGGCGGCGAGGGTGCGTACATCATGCAAATCGACTACCCAGCCTTGCGCCGTATGCAGTGGCGGGCTGTGCGCGCCCGGCAGGCAGAGTACACGTGGGCCGGTCCAGGGGCAGGGGGGCTCGCTGGGCAGCAGGTCGACCAGCACCGCGTGGCGGCTGTCTTTTTCCTGGATGGCCGCCGCCAGGTCGGCCGCAATGCCCAGGCGATTGAGCCAGTCACTCATCGACTGTGCCAGTTCGCGCACCGGTGCCTGCACGTACACCGGCGTGGGGCTCGGTTCGATCACTGGCGGGTGGGTCAGTGCCCCGCTGCACAAGGGCAGGCGGATTTTCAGCGTAAAACTGCTACCCAGGCCCGGCTCGCTGACCAGCCTGATTTCACCGCCCATCATCTGCGCCAGCCACCGGCATATCGGCAGCCCCAGGCCGGCGCCACCTTCGCTGGCCGTATCCGGTGCCTGGTAGAACAGGTCGAACAGTTTGGCCTGCTGTGCCTCGGGGATGCCGACGCCGGAGTCGGTGACTTGCCATTCCAGATCGACGCTGTCGCTGTCGCGCCCGATCACCCTGGCACGAATGACCACACGGCCGGTGTCGGTGAACTTGATGGCGTTGCTCACCAGGTTGTTGAGGATCTGGCGGATGCGCATCGGGTCGCCCATTACGCAGTCAGGCAACTGCGGGTCGATGCAGCTGTAGAGCTGCAAGCCCTTGCGCTGGGCGAACGCGGTGTAGGTGTGCAGCGTGTCTTCGAGTATGTCCAGGGGGCAGAAGTCCATGGCTTCTATCGCCATTTGCCCGGACTCGATCTTCGAGACATCCAGCACATCGCTGATCAGTTGGAACAGCGTGGCTGACGAGCGCTGGATGGTGTGCAGGTAGGTTTGCTGGTGCGGGTCCAGGTTGGTCAGGCCGAGTAACTCAAGGGTGCCCAGCACGCCATACAACGGCGTGCGGATTTCATGGCTCATGGTCGCCAGGAACAGCGTCTTGGCTTCGTTGGCAGTGTCGGCGGCGTGACGTGCCTCCTCCAATGATTGCGCATCTTCGATGTGCCGGGTGATGTCGTTGAACGCGTACAAACGCACGTCCTCGGCCTGATAGCGGGTCGACACGAAGCCGATTTGCAGGTGCCGGCCTTCGATCTCCAGATGCGTCTCGCCATGCTCGGCAGGGTCATGTTGACCGGCCATGGCCGCCACCAGGCGGGCAGTGCCCGGCCATTGCTGGGCGCGCTGGTTTTCGATCAGTACCTTGCCATCGCTGCGCCGCACCACGCACAGCCCGGTGGGGGCGGTGTCGATGATGATACGGCTGAACGCCATGCTTTCGGCTATGCGTTCATGGGCCAGACGCGCTGGCGCGATGACCTGGCGGCGATACCAACGGCTGCCGGCCCAACCCAGGGTGATCAGGCTGGCCAGCAGCAGCGCCAGGGTACTCAGCGGCCATACGGCGGAGTGGAAGAAGTGCGAGTAGTTCAGGCCATAGACCGCACTCCACGGCTGGTCGCCTGAGTGGGTGATCTTGAATTGAAAGCCATTGGCGGTGAAATGCACACCATCACTGAGTGACACCTGCGTCGGAGGCCCGATCAACCGCTCGCCGTCCGGCGCAATCAGCGTGAAGCGATCAAACGCCGAGTGATCGAGGGCACGCTGTACGTCGTCGACCTGCGACAGATCGAGCAAGGTGCCGACTACCGTCTGGCCCTGGCCTTCGAGTGGCAGGCCGATATAGGCCAGCAAGTGTTCGGGCTCGGGCCCGGTGTGCCAATACACGCGATCCTGCTCGAGCGGTTGCGGCGTTTGTGTGAGGATCTGTTGCACCGCATTGACCAACGTCACCAGATTGCCGGTTTCCTCGGTGCCTTCCCTTCGCTGGTAGCCCACCGACGGAATGGTGATGGTGTAGTTCGTCTGGCGATTGGACAGAAAGGTTTGCGGCGCCTCGTACGGCGACGAGGACCAGAAAGCGCTGTAGTAGCTGGTCAGGTGCGCGCCCAAGGCAAAAATCGCCGGCCTGGAGGCGACACCCACCTGCTGCTCATCGAACTTGACGCTGAACGGCACCGAAAACGAATACTTCTGGCCTTCGTACAGCGTGCGGCGATTGTCGACCATACGGCTTTTCAGGCTGACCTGGACGTGGGTGGCGCGTAGCAGTTCGGCCTGGATGCCCGGATGGGTCAGGCTCTTGAGGTAGGTTTGCTGCTCCGCGAGGTTTTCCATCAGGCGCGTGAAGTGAAAGCGCGTCGCGCCGTAGCGGGTTTCGATGCCTCGTTGCAGTGACCAGTAATTGGTGAGGACCAGCAGCAACGCGATTCCAATCAGTACCATCAGGCCTTTGTTCAGGCGCGCAGAGCTACGGGTAAAGGCTTCGAGGATCGCGTTGTTGTGCTTCATCAGGAGGGTCCACAGGCGCAGGATAGATCGGCACTGGAGGGCGCTTGCTCTTTAATAAAGCGCAAATGATCCGGGGCCGCCAGCTAGTGAGATGTCGCGGGGCCATCATTGTTCAGTAGTTGCTGAAATTGGTCTGAAGACACCGCGTGAGAAATCAGGAAACCTTGCACCTGATTGCAGTCGATCTTGCGTAACAGGGCCAGTTGCTGGGGTGTTTCCACGCCTTCGGCGACCACCGTCAGGCCGAGCTTGCGGCCCAGTGCGATGATGCTCGCCAAGGCCTGGGCGATGCCTTCGTTGTCGTGGCTGCCTTGCACCAGGGCCTGGTCGATCTTCAGTTCGGTGAAGGGCGTGGATACCAGGTTCAGGTACGAGCTGTAGCCTTTGCCGAAATCGTCCTGGGACAGCCCGAAGCCCTTGATACGCAGGCGGCACGCTCCGGCATAGAAGTTACTGATGTCCTGCGGTACCGAGCACTCCATCAGTTCGAAGCAAATCATTCCCGGGATCCCGT
Organism: Pseudomonas sp. R11F; assembly: GCF_050312575.1. Taxonomy (NCBI): domain Bacteria; kingdom Pseudomonadati; phylum Pseudomonadota; class Gammaproteobacteria; order Pseudomonadales; family Pseudomonadaceae; genus Pseudomonas; species Pseudomonas sp. R11F. The sequence goes on from NZ_JBNPJU010000062.1 coordinate 69,993, forward strand.
TGTAGTGCAGCACGAACTCCAGCAGGCGGTCGGCCAGGTCATGGCTGTTGAGCAGGTGGGTGGGCAAATTGATCGACACGGGTATTTCATAACCGCGCTGGCGCCAACGCTCCTGGGCATGGATGGCTTGCTTGAGGACCACCCACAACAGGCGTTCCTCCAGCTCGAATGCCTTGATCGCCGGCAGGAACGCGGCTGGCAATAGCACGCCTTGCTCAGGGTGCATCCAGCGCACCAGGGCCTCGGCGGCGACGATACGGCCGTTGGCCAGGGACTTTTTCGGTTGGAACCAGGCCTGGAGCTGGCCGTTGCCCATGGCCTGGACCAGCGTGTGGCGGTCGATATCCAGGTACTCGGTCAGGGCGGGAGAGGGCCGGTGTACCTTGGTCTTGAGTTGCTCCACCAGGCTGCGCAGGGCGTCGACGGCGACCGGTTTGGAGATCAGCCCGATTACCTCGACATCGAGGTTTTTCGCCACCAGGCTGGCCGCCATCAGCATGCGCCGCGAAGCCGCGCTCATGATCGCCAGCGCCGGCTTGCAGCGCAGGTTGGCCAGGCACTGGATGAATTGCACCCCGTCCATGCCGGGCATCAGCAGGTCGGTCAGTACCAGATCAAAATCCCGCTGGCGCAGACGCTCCAGCGCTTGTTTGCCATCTTCGGCGGTTTCGAGGCTGAAATCCCCCAACTCACTGAGCAGGTGCTGCAGGTAGATGTGCTGCAGGGGGTGGTCCTCGACGATCAAAATACTAAGGGGCTTCATGGGTGGTCCGTGCATAAGGTGCCAGGGCGTTCAACAGCGCCCGCAACGCAAAGGGTTTGACCAGGCAATGGTTCATGCCGGCGGCCAGGCACAGGTCGGCTTCGCCGCGCATGGCGTTGGCAGTGGCCCCGATAATCGGTAGCGTGCAGCCCTGGCGCCGCAATTCGCGCGCCAGCTCATAGCCGTTGATATGGGGCATGTTGACGTCGCTCAGTACCACGTCGAAATGCCCGGCGCTGTACAACTGCAGCGCCTCCTGGCCGTCGGCCGCCAGTTCCACCGTGCAGCCGAGTTCTTCGAGTTGGTCGCGCAATATCAGTTGGTTGATGATGTTGTCCTCGGCCACCAACAGGTGCAGGTTGAGGGCGTCCACGTCGCTCTGGCGTGTCGGCTCATCGCTGCGGGCCACCCACAGCCCCTGGGCCTGGCTGACAGCCTGATGGATGGCACCGAGGTGGTTGAGGTTGACGTGCCACGCGCCGCTGTCAGCTTCTACGGTGGTGCTGGCGTGACTGCTGACATGGATCACCGGCCCCGGCCAGTCGGGTGCCAGCAGGGGATCGACGCTGCCGGGGTGCAATTGCAGCAGCAGGTTGTGGTCGGGCAGGTTCGGCAGGCCGGGCTGGGCCCGTGCGCCCCAGCGACGCAGCCAGCCGCTGATCGCGTGGGCGAGTTCCGGAATGGGCGAGGCGACGTAGACGGTGTCGGCCAGCAAGGCGCTCACCGGCAGGGTAGGCGCTTCTTCCAGCGGCAGCGTGAGGCTGAAGCTGCTCCCCAGGCCCAGCTCGCTGACCATGCGCAGCGAGCCGTTCATCAACTCGGTCAGGCGTTGGCAAATCGGCAGGCCCAACCCGGTGCCGGCCACCACATTGGTGTTGCCTTCGCTCTGGTAAAACGGCTCGAAAATCATCGCCTGGTCTTCCTGGGCGATGCCTTTGCCGGTGTCCGAGACTTGCCACAACACACTGGACCGCTCGCCGTCGCGGCCAAGCACCTTGACTCGCAGCACCACGCGCCCGTAATCGGTGAACTTCACCGCGTTATTGAGCAGGTTGTTGAGGATCTGGCGGATACGCGTCACATCGCCGATCAACCGTTCGGGCAACTTGGGGTCCAAGCAGGCGTACAACTGCAAACCCTTGCCTTGGGCGGCTGCGGCATAGCCCTGGATGATTTCGTGCACCAGGTCCAATGGCGAGAACTCGCTCATCTCCAGTGCCAACTGCCCGGCCTCGATCTTGGACACGTCAAGCACGTCGCAGATCAGTTGCAGCAACGTGGCGGACGAGCCTTCGATGGCCTGCAGGTAGTCTTTTTGCTGGGCATCCAGCTGGGTTCGGGCCAACAGCTCCAGGGTGCCCAGCACACCGTACAGGGGCGTGCGGATCTCATGACTCATGGTCGCCAGGAACAGGGTTTTCGCGGCGTTGGCGGCGTCCGCCGATTGCCTGGCCTCTTCCAGTGCAGCCTCGACCTGCTTGCGCGCGCTGAGGTCGCTGAAGGCACAAAACAGCACGTCTTCACCCTTGTAGCGGGTCGGCGCGCTGCTCAAGTACAGATGCCGGCCGTCGACGGTTTCAAAGTAGTCGCTGCGTTCGCAAGGCTCGCCGGCAAAGGCTTGCTCGATCCAGCTGTCGCGCAGGGCTTCGCGCTCCGGGCCGTTGCCGAGCCACTGCTGGGCCAGGGTGTTTTCCAGCACTACCTGGCCGTCGGTACGGCGCAGTACACACAAGGCGACGGGGGCGGTCTGGATGACGTCGCGGCCAAAGGCTTCGCTCTCGATCAGGGCCTGGATGCGATGGATCGACGGGATGATGAAGCGCTGGTCAACCCGGCGCATCACCAGCCAGATCAGCGTGAGGCTGAACAGGCAGAACAACAATGAACCGAGCAGTTGTTTCCATAGGCCGGTGACCACTGCGCGCAGATCGATGGAGTACATCAGTTGCCAGTCGGAAGACTTCAAATGCTTGCGGATCACCAAGTGGTCGGGTAGCCAGCCATTGCCGACAAATCCGAAAAAACTGTCTTCGCCCGGCTTGAGGCGCTGTTGGCTCAGCCGTGTATCGGCACTGTTGGTGAAGACCAGCATGCCTTGGGAGTTGAGCATCATGAACTCGCCGGCACTCTGGTCGCTGAGCGTCGAGGAGACCTCGCGGCTCTCCATCTCCAGGCCCAGCCAACCTGAATTGACATCGCGCTCGTCCAGGCGGATGAACACGTACAGGTGCGAGTGGTGCTCGGTCCTGTCACTGAGCCATAGCTCGCCGAGGGTGCTCGGGTCGCGATATTGCAGGGCCTTGAGGCGGTTGAGCATGCACTTGGACGTCGGCAGCACCTGTGCGGTCGAGTTGTAGAGGCGGGTCACCTGCGGGCTGGGGCCGGCGTTCACGTAGAGCAGGTTGAGTTGCCGCGCCTTCAGGTAGTCGCGCATGCGTGCGGTCAGCCAGATGCTCCATTGGTTGCCGGGGATATCGCCCAGTTGCAAATGTTCTTCTTCCGGGGACGGCGGATAGATCCGTGACTGTTTGCGTACCGCCGACAGGCTGAGGCTTTCCAGCAGGGCCTCGCGATTGGTGAAAAAAGTATGTGCCTCGGCGATGGCACTGCTCATGTAGCCGCGTCGTTGGGAGATATCGTTGTTGAAGGTGGACAACAGGAAGGTATAGACGCCGCTCAAGATACCAATCAGTAACACGGTGGCAAACGTACGAAGCAGCCTTCTGGCTGCTTCGGGTCGGGAGAGGACGGGGTTGATCTGGAGCAGATAACTTTTCAATCGCATCGACAGAGAGTAGTGGCAGATCGCTGCCAGTGGCATAAGACAATCCTTAAAGTCGCCAGCTACTTGTAGAACATGTCGACCACCACAGCCGCCTCGAAAGCCCCGGGAATCGGCAGGGTGCGCCAGCTCAAGTCCGCACGGAAATCATTGCGCGCCTGGCCGGAACCCATCAGCGTCTGCAAGGTGAACCAGTCATTGAACGGCAAACGCTGATCGCTTTCGGCACGCGACAACGAGATGCCGACCGAGCTGTTGTTGGCCGGCACCAGCAATCCGTTGATCACACTGCCGCCGCCTGGGGTGGTGGCGAAACGTGCGTTGACGGTGTAGGGCGTGTCGCAGGCTTTGCGCAGGCTCAGGTTGAAATTCGCGGTGCTGGCCACCGCGCCGATCTGCGCCGTGCGCGAAGGCGTGGGGAAGTTGACCACGCTGGGGGTGATAGTCAGCTCGGGCGCGCAGGGCACGAAACGGATGTCGTTCATACCGGTGACGATGTAGTTGAGGTTACTGTTGGGCTTGTTGTTCAGCCCACGTACCCCATCCAGTTGGAATACGCGGTATTGGGCCAGGGTGCTGGCCTGGCCATTGGGCGGGGTTTTGCCATATTTCTCGATGAACACACTGAAGTTCAGGGTGAAGCGTGCGTTGTTCCAACCTGTGCAGTTGGACCAGTTACAGCCTCGGTCCGAGAAGAAACCAGTACCGACCTTGCCCGTGCTTTGGGTGATCGGCGCATTGTTGTAGCGAATACCCACACGGATGCCCTGGCCGACGCTGACATTGGCCGGGTTGACGTAGAAATACACCTCTTCACGACCGTGGTTCTGGTCGTCCTTGCACAGCACGTTGGTGGAGCGCGGGCCCGACTCCCAGATGATCGTGCCATCCGGCGCGTCGGCCGCCACCGCCAGTGAAGTGCCCAGAGGGTTGATATCCACGTACGCACCGCTGCCATCTTCCACGCAGGCCAGGGCATGGCTGGTGGCGGGCAGCACGGCGCAGCCCCACAGCAAGAATGGGAGAACACGTTTGATGAGTGACATAGGTGCCAATACCCCGCGATGGATCAGTTGAGCGCCGCGCGGTGGCGGGCCTGCAAACCGATGTCGTTGATTTCGGTGAAGTGAAGGGTGGTGCCTTTGGGCAAAACGCCCGGCGTGGTCAAAGTGATGCTTTCGTGGGGCTTGAGCAGCAGATAATCGCTGAGCGCCTGGGTGTCGGTGTGCACGTTCACCAGTGACAGGTGAAACGCGCTGGGATTACTCACGGTGATGCTCTGCGCGTCGTGGCGGCTCCACACCAACTGCTGCAGCGCTTCGGTCGAGCCGCCTTCGAGCGTGGGCGGTCGGTAGAACAGCTTGAGGCGTTGGCGGATCGCAAATTGCACGCTGCCGGGCTCTTTCGGCTTGAGCGGGACCTCCATGAAGTTGAGCCAGAACAACGATTCACGATCGCTGGGCAGTCCGGCGCCTGCGTAGAGTACCCGCAGCCGGTGATGCTCCCCTGGCCCCAGTTTTACCAGCGGCTCGGTGGCGGCAAACGGCACATCGCGGTTGGCGGTTTCATCTTCGGCGGTGATCCAGGTTTGCACCACCACGTCTTGTGACGCCTGGTTGACCACGTTGATGCCTGCGGCCTTGTCCTGGCCGAAGTAAATCAGCCGTGTACCTTCGATTTTCAGCGCGGCGCGGGCCGGTGGCGCCAGGGCCAGCAACGCACCGGCGATCAGCAGGATTCGCAAAAGGGGCATCAACACAATCAATTCCATGGGGCATTTGCAGACGCAGACCATGGTAGAGGCAAGGCGGCGGCAGGGCTTTCAGGCGATTCTTAAAAGTGCGCTCGCGCTGCGTCTGCCGTTTCAGAATCGCCTTAAAGTCATAGCCGGGTGCCGACCGTTACCGTATTCACCGTTGAATGATCGACGTGGATACCCAACTGTCAGGTTTACCCTATGTCTAATAAAGCGCTACGCCTTCTGATTGCCGATACCGACCTGCTGCAACGGATCAAGATCGAGAAAATGCTTAACCAGCTGGGTTATCACCGTATTGCACCCATCAGTTCATTCGACGAACTGCAGGGGCTGACACGTTCGGTGGGGGTAGCGTTCGACCTGTTGATCATCAACACCGCGCTGGTGCATTCGCGAGAAGTCAACCTGCTCAAGTACTGCCACGACAACCCGCTGATCCGCCACACCCTGATCTATGACGGGCAATGCGCATTGAGCTCGGTGGTGTCGGTGTCGGTCAGCCAGACCCTGCACCTGTCCCTGTCGCAGTCGCCCGACTTCAACTCGCTGCGCCGCTGCATGGAAATCGTCGACCCCGCCCACAGCCCTCCCGTGGTTGAACGCCCCACGTTGCGAGCGGTAGACACGCGAAACCCGCAATCACCGATAAGACTGCGCCCCCATGACCACGGCGATTCGGCGGTGGTGGCGTGTGCGGTGGGGTTGACGCCCAAGCGGTGAGGGGCGCAACCGCTGTTTGCGGAAGATCGCGTAGAGGGCGCCTGACGGGAAATAGACTGCACAAGGCGACCCTCGGCGGGAGAGTCGCCCCTCCATCACTTGTCCTTGCGGGCATCCATGGTTTTTTGGTGCTCGGCCAAAAACGGCTGCTCTGCCGGGTCGAAGCGGTCGATCCCGGCGGTGAAGCGGTGCCAGTACGGATACAACGGCTGGCGCCGGGTGACGGCTTCGATGCGCGAAGACTGCGCCTCGGTGAGTTTCAATTCAGTGGCGGCGAGGTTGTCGCGCAGGTGCTCTTCGGTGCGGGCGCCGACGATCAGCGCGGTGATGCCGGGGCGGTCCTTGAGCCAGGCCAGGCAGGTGCGCGCCACCGACACACCCAGCTCATCGCCGACGGCCGCGAGGGTTTCGATGATATCCAGGGCGCGCTCGCGGTCATGCACATAGGGTTCCGGCCAGTCGCTGCCTTGGCGTGTATTGGCTGGCGGGTTTTGCCCGCGTCGGGTTGAGCCGGTCAGCAGGCCTTCGCCCATCGGGCCCCACACCAGGGTGCCGACGGACTGGTCCAGCGCCAGGGGCAGCAACTCGTACTCGGCCTCACGGGATTCCGGGGTGTAGTAGATCTGTTGGGTGATGGGCTTGAGCATGCCGTGCAGCTCGGCTTTGCCCAGGGTTTTCATCATCTGCCAGGCGGTGAAGTTGCTGGTGCCGAAGTAGCGGATCTTCCCCGAACCGACTAACAGCCGCAGCGCTTCAAGGGTCTCTTCGATGGGCGTCAGGCCATCCCAATTGTGCAATTGGTAAAGGTCGATGTGATCGGTGCCCAGGCGCTTCAAACTGGCCTCACACGCGCGGATCAGATGGTAGCGCGAGGCGCCGGAGTTGTTCGGATTGTTGTCCACGGGGCTGCGGCCCTTGGTGGCCAGCAGGATATCGTTGCGCTTGTCACCCAAGGCTTTGCCCACCACTTCCTCGGCCAGGCCGTGGGAGTAGAGGTCAGCGGTGTCGACCATGTTGACCCCGGCCTCGAACGCGATGTCGAACATGCGCCTGGCTTGGGGCACGTCCACCGCGCCGCATTTTGCAAACTCGGCGCGACCGCCGAACGGCACGGTGCCGAGGATGATTTCAGATACCAGTAGGCCGCTATGGCCCAGTTGTCGGTATTGCATGTCGCCTCCTACCTAACGTTGCACGTGAAGGTGTGAACGACGTGAGGGGCGATAGTTTGAATTTTTTCATGAAAACTTCGTTCGGCTGCCGCACCATGTCTGCCAACCGGATCAAGAGGAATACCGTGTCCATGAGCGCACTGATAGAAACCCGCGCCCTCACGCGCCAGGACGAGCGTCGCCAGGCGATTTTGCTGCAACCCACCGACTTCAGCTTGAACCGCGCCGACCGCGTGTCGATCACTGGTTCCTCAGGCTCCGGCAAAAGCGTATTCCTGCGCGCACTGGCCCTGCTGGACGCGCCCAGCTCCGGGCAGATCCTGTGGAACGGTCAACCGATTGCTAACTCAGAGATTCCCCATTACCGCAGCCATATCAGCTACCTGTCCCAGCGCCCGGCGTTGATCGAGGGGACTGTGGAGGACAACCTGCGCTTCCCGTTCAGCCTCAAGACCCTGCGCAAGCGCAGCTTCGATCGGCAAGCCGTGACCACGTTGCTGGAGCATGCCGGTAAGCAACCGGACTTCCTGACTAAAAACGCCGGCGATCTATCGGGGGGCGAAGCCCAGGTGGTGTCGTTGATCCGCACCCTGCAATTGAACCCCGAAGTGCTGTTGCTGGATGAGCCCACCGCCGCGCTCGACCCCACGTCCTCCCGGGATGTCGAAGCGCTGATCGATGCCTGGTACGCCGCCGATAAGGCCCGCGCCTACCTCTGGGTCTCCCACGACCTGGAGCAGGCCCGGCGCATGAGCGACCTGCATTTGCAGATGAGTGCCGGTGTTCTGAGCGGAGTCGCCCAACCATGAATTATCAAAACCTGACCGCACTGGACATGGGCATCGCCGCCTCGCTGATCCTGATCAACGGCGCCTTGTCGTTGTTGTTGCGCCTGGGCCTGGAGCGCCAGTTGCTGTGGGCCGCCGTGCGCACGGTGGTGCAGTTGATGGCCATCGGGTACCTGCTGGGCTGGGTATTCGAATTTGCCTACTGGTACGTGGTACTGCCGTTGATGTGTGCGATGACCTTGATCGCCGGTATCTCGGCGGCGGGACGTGGGCGGCGCACTTATCGTGGGCAGCGGGTCGACAGCATCGTGTCGGTCTGGGGCAGCTCGTGGCTGGTGACGGCGGTGGGCCTGTTCGCGGTGATCCGTATCCACCCTTGGTATGAACCGCAATATGCGATCCCGATCCTCGGCATGATCCTGGGCAATACGCTGACCGGCGTGTCGTTGGGCATTGAGCGCATGACCCAGGAACTGACCTCGGGGCGCAATACCATCGAGATGATCCTGGCCCTGGGCGGCTCACGCTGGGAAGCCGCCCAGGAGGCGATCCGCCAGGCCGTGCGGGCGGGGATGATCCCCACGCTGAACCAGATGACCGTGGTCGGTATCGTCAGCCTGCCGGGCATGATGACCGGCCAGGTGTTGGCGGGGGAGAGCCCGCTGGACGCGGTGCGCTACCAGATCGTGATCATGTTCCTGATCGCCGCCTCATCGGCGCTGGGCACGGTCGGCGCGGTGCTGCTCACCTACCAGCGGTTGTTTTCCGCCAGCCACCGGTTTCTGCGTGACCGGCTGGAGGAGCGCTGAGCACCCTGGCGGTATTGTTTCATGCGGTGAAATGCTGGATTGTAAATCCTGGTGATTCCAACGATTTGCACTGCGGTGGAACATGACCGGCGTCGAAACCCCCACCTTTGGAGCGTCTCAATGTCCCAGCCTGCGATCAAACTGTATGGTTTCCCGTTGTCCGGCCACTCGCATCGGGTCGAGTTGATGCTGTCCCTGCTGGGTCTGCCCATGGAATTCATCCTGGTGGACCTCAAGCACGGCGCGCACAAAACCGCGGAATTTCTGACTGAGGTCAACAGCTTCGGACAGGTCCCGGCGATTGATGACAACGGCATGGTGCTGGCGGACTCCAACGCCATCCTGGTCTACCTGGCCGCCACCTACGGTAAAGGCCAATGGCTGCCGAGCGATCCGGTGGGGCAGGCTCGCGTACAACGCTGGCTCTCGGCCGCGGCCGGCCCGTTGCATTTCGGGCCTGCGTCGGCGCGCCTGGCCGTGGTGTTTGGTGCCGAGATCGACACCGCCAATGCCATCGCGCGTTCCCACGCTTTGCTCAAACTGGTGGAACAGCAACTCAGCCAGACGCGGTTTCTTGTCGGTGAGCAACCGACCATCGCCGATATCGCGTTTTACTCCTACGTGGCTCACGCGCCGGAAGGCAATGTGTCGCTGGCCGACTACCCTAAAGTGCGGGCCTGGCTCGCCGGCATCGAGGCGTTGCCGGGCTTTGTCGGCATGCCTCGCACGGTAGCGGGCCTGCAAACACCGTAACGTCCACAAGGGGCGCCGATGGACCGATTTCATGAGATGCAGGTGTTCCTGGCGGTGGCCGAGGAGGAGGGCTTCGCCGCCGCCGCACGCCGCCTGAATACCTCACCGCCCAGCGTGACCCGGGCCATCGCCGCCATGGAGGCGCGCATCGGTACCCAATTGCTGGCGCGTACCACACGCAGCCTGCATTTGACGGAGGCCGGCCAGCGTTACCTGGAAGACTGCCGACGCATCCTGGCCGAACTGGATGAGGCCGAAGAGGCGGCGGCAGGCAGTTACTCCAGCCCTTGCGGGCATTTGACGGTGACCGCGCCGGTACTGTTCGGCGAGCGGTATGTGGCGCCGGTGCTGGGGGATTACCTGGATCGTTTTCCGCTGGTGACGCTCAACGCGTTGCTGGTCGACCGTGTGGTGAACCTGGCCGATGAAGGTGTTGATGTGGCCGTACGCATCGGTCATCTGTACGAGCCGGGGCAACAGGCAATCAAAGTTGGCGAGGTACGCCGGGTGGTCTGTGCGGCGCCGGCCTTTCTCGATCTACACGGGCGGCCTCGGCATCCCGCCCAATTGCGTGACTTCAAGATCGTCACCTCGTCCGCCAGCCAACGGGTGCACGAGTGGGCGTTTGTCGACCAGGGCCAGCCGGTGACGGTGCCTATCGAACCGCGCCTGGTGGTCACGGCGAATAACGCGGCGATCAATCTGGCGTGCCTGGGCTGGGGCGCGACCCAGGTGTTGTCCTATCAAATCGCGGCGCAGGTGGCGGCGGGCGAGCTGGAGATTGTGCTGGAGGCGTTCGAATCGGCACCGCTGCCGATCCAGGTAGTGTTTCAGCAGAGTGCCCGCGTACCGGCCAAAGTCAGCACCTTCGTGGATTTCCTCAGCCAGCGGCTGGGCCAGGACGCCGCGCTGAACCCGGCGATGACGCGGCGCGGCTGATGGAGCGTTATCGCGATATGCAGCTGTTTGCCGCGTTGGCCGGGCACACGAGCCTGGCCGCGGCGGCACGTGCAACCTGTGTCTCCGCGCCGACACTGGTACGTGCGGTGGCGCGGCTGGAGGCACGGTTGCGCGTGCCGTTGCTGCTGCGCAGTACCCAGGGTGTGCGCTTGACCGACGCGGGCCAGGCGTACCTGGCCGATTGTGTGCGCTTGCTGGCGGCCGTGGACGCTGCTGAAGCTTCGGCCAAGGGCTTGCAGACTCAGGCTCAAGGCAACCTGCGGGTGTTTCTGCCGTTTCTGTTCAGTCGCTACGTGATGGCGCCGGTATTGGCCGCTTACATGGAGCGTTATCCCGACGTGCGCCTGAAAGCCTGTTATCACGATTACTACCCGAACCTGCATGAAGAGGGTCTGGATGTAGCGATCCTTGTCGGCCACTTGCCTAACTCGTCGCTGATCGCACGGTCGGTGGGGCAGGTGCGGCATATCCTGTGCGCCAGCCCCGACTACCTTGCAACCCACGGCGAACCCCAGCACCCGGAGGATCTCAAGCAGCATCGGCTGATAGCCGGAGGCGACCAGGTGGCTTGGGATTTCCACGGCTACCAGCTCAAGGCCCGTGCCCGCCTGGGTTGCACCACGGTGCAGGGCGCGATCAATGCCGCCGTGCATGGGGCGGGGCTGATCCGCTGCCTGAGTTACCCGGCGCATGAGCATTTGCGCAGTGGGCAACTACGCCGGGTATTGGCCGGTTACGAACAGCCGCCACTGCCCGTGCAGGTGGTGTATCGCGAAGGCCGCAACGCACCGATGCGCGTGCGCAGCTTTGTCGAGCACTGTGTGGCGCAGCTGCGTGAGCATCCGGCATTTCAGTGAGTGTAATAGTGGATTGCCTGACGTGGTTATTCGCACACGGGCTGTCAGGGCGCAGCATAGGGCTCTCCAGCATGAGGTGCTCAGCATGAACCCCATCGAACCATCCCTCCCGCAAACATCCCCCTGGCATGCCGGCGAACGATACCTGCAGGCAGCGGTTGGCGTGGCCGACCGCATGGCCGTGGTCGGGCCCAAGGTGATTCGCGATCATCTGCCGGAACAACACCGGGACTTCTATCCCTTGTTGCCGTACCTGGTGCTGGGTGTGGTGGACGAGCAGGGCATTCCTTGGGCGACGATGCTTGAAGGCGCCCCCGGCTTTGCCCACTCGCCGGACCCGCAGACCTTGCAGATCGACAGCCTGCCATCCACAGGCGACCCGGCCCGCACGGCACTGCACGTCGGCGCCTCGGTGGGCCTGCTGGGTATCGACCTCAACACCCGCCGCCGCAACCGCATGAACGGCCGGATCGAGGCGCTTGATCACGATGGCTTCTCGGTCGACGTCGTGCACACCTATGGCAACTGCCCCAAGTACATCCAGTTGCGCCCGGTCGACGCGATTGCACGTAAACCTGGCACGCAGGTTGAGCGTCTTGACGGCCTGGATGACGCGGCACAAATGATGATTCGCAGCGCCGACACCTTCTTCGTCGCCAGCTACGTCGAAGTGGACGGCCAGCGTTCGGTGGACGTTTCGCATCGGGGCGGTAACAGCGGTTTTGTGCGGGTCGAGGGCAACGTGCTGACCATCCCTGACTTTGCCGGCAACCTGTTCTTCAACACCCTGGGCAACCTACAGGTCAACCCGGTGGCGGGCCTGTTGTTCATCGACTTCGAGTCGGGAGAGGTGCTGCATCTGTCCGGGCACACCTCGCTGATTCTGGAGGGGCCCGAAGTGGCCCGCTTCGAAGGCGCACAACGGTTATGGACGGTGACGGTGGAACAGGTGATACGTCGCCCAGCGGCATTGGCCTTGCGCTGGCATAGCGGGCCCTTGTAGTGAGCGGGCTCGCCCCGCGCTGGGCGGCGCAGCCGCCCCAAAAAGAACGCCGCGCCGTTTCAGCAAGACCAAGGTGCCTGGGTTTGGGGCCGCTTCGCAGCCCGGCGCGGGACAAGCCCGCTCACTACGGGTCGGTTTAAGAAGCGGGCACGCAACCCATCACCCGAGCGCCGAACGCTTGTAGTGAGCGGGCTCGCCCCGCGCTGGGTGGCGCAGCCGCCCCAACAAGAACGCCGCGTTGTTTCAGTGAGACCGAGGTGTCTGGGTTTGGGGCCGCTGCGCCGCCCAGCGCGGGGCAAGCCCGCTCACTACGGGCCGGTTTCAGAGCCAGGCGGCATCCCATAATGAATAGTCCCCGACCCGCTCTACCAAACCCGCGCGCAGCGGGTTGGCAACGATATAGCGCGCCATCGTGCGTACATCGTCCTCTACACGCACAGCCCTATCGTAATAGCCTGGTTGCCAGACGCGTTCTTTGCTTTGGCGATACCTGTTGATTGTCAGCGTACTGCGTGACTTGATACGACGAACGACGTCGGCCAGCGTTTGCTGTTTCAACTCAAACAGCCAATGGATATGGTCGGGCATGATGACCCAGGCCATGGAGTCGACCAAACCAAGTTCATGAACCTGCCGGAGCTCGGCAACCAGCAGGCGACCCAGAAACAGGTCGGTAAAAAATTGCTGGCGTTGGTGAACGACGATGGTGATGAGGTAGCTACGCCCATGTTCCGAGTAGCGACCGTGACGCAGGCGGTGGGTTTGGGGTGTGGGGCGCAATCCGTTGCTCCTGAGAGAGTCCTTCAGAGCATTAACGCTAGCTTGTGGTTTACTCGAGCCTGCCCCACTTGGTCACTGGATATGTTTGGGAACGGTGCTATTCCTGACCTTCAGTTCGCTCAATACCGAATCATCACCGACTTGAGCTCGGTGTAATCCTCGATAAATGCACTGCCAAACTCGCGGCCTACCCCCGAGGATCGATTCCCCCCAAACGGCACCGCCGGGTCGAGCAGTGTGTGCATATTCACCCACACCGTGCCCGCCTGGATGGCCGGTACCATGCGCAGGGCTTTGCCCAGGTCATGGGTCCACAGGCTGGCGCTGAGGCCGAAGGGGCTGTTGTTCATCAGGGCGAGCAGTTCGTCTTCGCTGTCGTAGGGCAGGAAGGTGGCGATAGGGCCGAAGGTTTCTTCATTGAGCAGGGTGTCGTTGATATTGTTGGCCAGGATCACCGTGGGTTCTACGTAGCAACCGGGGCGATCGAGCAGGGTGCCGCCATGGATGATCGTGTTGTGCTCTGCGCGGGCCTGGGTGAAGTAACCGAGCAGTTTGAGTTGGTGCTGGCGGTGGGTCACCGGGCCGAATTCGGTGCGTTCGTCCAGGGGCGAGCCGATGGTCAGGCGGCGCAGGCGCCGGCTGAGTTTTTCCAGTACCGCGTCGATCTGCGAGCGATGCACGAAGAAGCGTTCGGCCGCCGCGCAGATTTGCCCGGAGTGCAGAAACCCGGCCTCGATGATGCCTTCCACCGCTTTGTCCACGTCCACATCGGGCAGGAACCCGGCGGCGTTCTTGCCGCCCAGCTCCAGGGTCGTGCGGGTCAAGCCTGCCCCCATGGCGCTGCGGCCCACGGCGATGCCGGTGGGCACCGAGCCGGTGAACGACACCTTGTGGGTGCCGGGGTGCTCCACCAGGCCCTTGCCGACGTGGCCACCTCCGGTCAGCACATTGAGCACGCCTGCCGGCAACCCGGCTTCGATGGCCAGCTCAGCGATGCGCAGCAGGGTCAGCGGTGTGAATTCGCTGGGTTTGATGATGATGCTGCAACCGCACACCAGCGCCGAAGCGAGTTTCCAGATGGCGATCATGGTCGAGAAATTCCACGGCACTATGCCCACCACCACACCCACCGGTTCGCGCAGGGTGAAGGCGGTGTAGCACTCGCCATTGAAGGAAGGCAGCGATGGCGTGATCGTCTGGCCGCTGATCTTGGTGGCCCAACCGGCGTAATAACGCAGGAAGTGCGCGGCCTGGTCGACCTCGAAGGCGCGCGCAATCTGGATGATCTTGCCTGACTGGCAGGTTTCGATCTGCGCCAGTTCTTCGCGGTTGTGTTCCAGCAGGTCGGCGAGTTTCAGCAACACATTGCCGCGTGTCGCCGGTGCGGTCTGGGACCACCGCGTAAAGCCGCGGGTGGCGGAGCTGACGGCGGCGTCGATATCCGCAAGGTCCGCGTCGGCAACCTGGGCGATGACCTGGCCGGTGGCAGGATTGGTCACGGCCAGTGTCTGGTCGGCATGGCTCGGCACGTTGATGCCGTCGATGAACAACCCATGGCGGCGACGCAGAAAAGCTTCGACCTGAGGCAGCAGCGGGATATCGCTCATGAAAGATTCCTGGCAGTTCACTGAGAAAAACCGAGGGTAACCAACGGCTATCGAGGTGGCTTGACTGTGCCTGCCAGGTTTTATGCCTGTGCCTGCCGAACTTGTGAAAAGTACAACCTTGCCTGTGGAACGTGCATTTTGCGCCCGGGCCATGCGGTCGATACTGGCCCTGCATCCAGCGTCGCTCCTCGATCCGGAGCGTGTGCCGGACCTCCAATAATAAGCAGGGCCATCCATGAAAAAGCCAAACCCACTGCTCGAAGACCTCAAGCCCCTCCTGCCCGCCATCGCCGCGAATGCGGTGCGCGCTGAACAACTGCGCCAAGTGCCGGATGAAAATATCGCCTTGCTCAAAAGCATCGGCCTGCACCGTGCTTTTCAGCCCAAGGCATTTGGTGGCCTGGAGCTGTCGCTGCCCGAATTCGCCGACTGCATCGCCTTGCTCGCCGGCAGCTGCGCCAGCACCGCCTGGGCCATGAGCTTGCTGTGTACCCACAGTCACCAGTTGGCGCTGTTCTCGGCGAAGTTGCAGCAGGAGATCTGGGGCGAGAACCCGGATGCCACGGCCAGCAGCAGTATCGCGCCGTTCGGGCGGGTGACGGAGGGCGAGGGCGGCGTGTATTTCAGTGGCGAGATGGGCTGGAGCAGTGGCTGTGACCATGGCGAGTGGGCGATTGTCGGCTGCCGCCGCGAGAACGCCGAAGGCACCCAGGATTACTGCTTCGCGGTGCTGCCGCGCAGCGACTACCAGATCCGTGATGACTGGTACGCCGCCGGTATGAAAGGCAGCGGCACCAAGACCTTGCTCATCGACAACGCCTGGGTGCCCGAACACCGTATCCAGAAGGCCAAGGACATGATGGAAGGCAAATCCGCAGGTTTTGGTCTCTACCCCGACAGTCAGATTTTCTACGCACCGTATCGGCCGTACTTCGCCAGCGGTTTTTCCACCGTCAGCCTCGGCGTGGCCGAACGCATGCTGGAGGTGTTCCGTGAAAAAACCAAAAACCGCGTGCGCGCCTACACCGGTGCCGCAGTGGGCGCCGCCACCCCGGCGTTGATGCGCCTGGCCGAGTCCACGCACCAGGTGGCTGCTGCCCGCGCCTTCCTTGAAAAAACCTGGCAGGAGCATGCCGAACACAGCGCGGCGCAGCGTTACCCGAGCCGCCAAACCCTGGCGTTCTGGCGTACCAACCAAGCCTACGCGACTAAAATGTGCATTGAGGCAGTCGATCGCCTGTTTGCTGCAGCGGGGGGTAATGCATGGTTTGAGTACAACGAAATGCAGCGCCTGTTCCGCGATTCCCATATGACCGGCGCCCATGCCTACACCGATTACGATGTCTGCGCGCAAATCCTCGGCCGCGAGCTGATGGGGCTTGCGCCGGACCCGAGCATGGTGTGACACGTTCTTCACTCATAACGATGAGGGTGCCCCCACGGGATGCGCCCGGGAGTCTTGCATGTCTGACAACTGCCTTTTCGACCCACGGGCCTTTCGCCGTGCCCTGGGCAACTTCGCCACCGGTGTGACCGTGGTCACCGCGGCCACCGCCTCCGGGCGCAAGGTCGGCGTGACCGCCAACAGCTTCAACTCGGTGTCCCTCGACCCACCGCTGGTGCTGTGGAGCATCGACAAACGTTCCAATAGCCATGAAGTGTTCGAGGAGGCCAGCCACTTCGCGGTGAACGTACTGGCGGCAGACCAGGTACACCTGTCCAATAATTTTGCGCGCCCCCGTGAAGATCGTTTTGCCCTGATCGAGTACGAACCGGGCGAGGGCGGTTCGCCGGTATTCGCCGATTGCAGTGCACGCTTTCACTGTGAGAAATACCAGCAGGTGGACGGCGGCGACCACTGGATCATGATCGGCAAGGTGGTGGCTTTCGATGACTTCGGCCGTGCGCCGCTGCTCTATCACCAAGGTGCTTATGCAGAAGTCCGGGCGCTGCGTCCGTGCGCGCCCGAGGAGGTTCAGAAGGGGACGGCGACCACCAACTGACTGTAGACATTGGTGCCGTTGCCACCGACCTGGTTGCCGCCGGTCTCTGCCCCCTTGTTGGGTTTATACAGGCCCAGCAGGGGGGTGATGATCAGGTGCTCGTTGACTGCCCACTCGGCGTACAGGTCCAGCTCGCGGCCATCCAGGTTGAGTTGGCCACGGGTGCTGACGGTGTTGTAGTCGAAAAACAGTGCGCCGAGGGTGACGTTGTCCAGCGGCTTGACCTTGAGTGCCACGTGTTGCACCGCCGTATTGGTGTTGTACGGCCCGGAATAGTTGCCCGCCACTTCGCCTTGTACCCAGGTGCCGTAGCCTCGGTTGAAGCCTGAGAACATACCGTCCCAGTTTTTCGAATAACGCGCGTAGCGATACGTCAGGTCGGGTGACCACGGCAGGTCGGCGAAGGTGTAGCCGGCTTCGGCGTAGCCGGCGTTTTCCTGGCTGTCGCGGCGGTCCTGGCGGGCCAGTTCGAAGGCGAAATGTGCATGCTCGATACCGGCATTGCCGGTGCCGCGCAGGCTGTAGAGGTTCATGCCTTTGCGTTGGCGTTGTACATCGCTGGCGAAGCGTTCATCCACATCGATTCCGTGAAGATAGGTGAGCCCCAGGGTGCCCGGCGCGGCGCTGTATTCCAGGGTGGCGGCGGCCATTTCGGTCATGGCCTGGGCCGGGTTATCGGATTTGATCCACATCAGGCTGCCATGCACGCCCTCCTTGCCGCCCAGGCGGATCACGGCGGTTTTATCGAAGGCATGGCGCGCCGCGATGTAGTAGGCGCCGCCCCGGTTGAATTCACCATCACCCACGCCTTTGCCCAGGTTGGGCCCGTCGTCGTTGACGATAAAACCGTCGCCCAGGGTGATGACCTGTCGGCCGAACGACAGGTCCACGCCGTCTTTGCCCAGGGCCGGGAACAGGTCGCCGGAGCGCCAGCCGGCAAAGGCTTCGTCAAACTTGGTGGTGCGTTCCTGGCCGGTGGTGACGCCGGAGGCATCGCCGTCGCCCCAGGTACCGGAACTCACCAGGTTGGCAGTGCCATACACCCCGCCAAAGCTGCCCAGGCGCTGGTTCACGCTCAGGCCATACTTGATGAAAGCCTCTCGCCAGGTGGAACCGCCGCTGCGCCCGTCGTAGTTCTTCGGGCTGTTGAACATGCCGTAGACGGCAAGGAAATTGCCGGTGACCTGGGTGTCGGCATCGGCGTACAACTCGATGGCGCAGGCTTTGCCCGCCAGCAAGGTGATGCCCAGCACGACCGCCTGGCGCAGGCGACGATTTTTCAGGGTGTGCTCCATTGTTATTGCCCCCATCTTGGTTAAGAGTGAGGGCGCATTAGGGCGAGCGCCTGGTGTTGAAGTCTTTCATTTGCGTGCCAGGGAATTGACCCTGGCCGCCAGACCCTGCGCCGTGGCAGGGAGCAACAAAACCGGCGGCACACAGGGGCAAGACGAGCAACTCGGGTGGGGCGCAGAGTGCCGATACATTAAAAAAACCGTTTTCGAGGGCCCCACCATGTCGAGCAACGACCCACTCACCGCGCACCTCAACCGGGGTACGGTAGGTTTTCCCACCGCGTTGGCCAGCACCATCGGCCTGATCATGGCGAGCCCCGTGATACTCACCGCAACCATGGGGTTCGGCATCGGCGGCAGTGCGTTTGCCCTGGCGATGCTGATCGCGGTGGTCATGATGCTGGCCCAGGCGACCACCTTCGCCGAAGCCGCCGCGATCCTGCCCACCACCGGTTCGGTGTACGACTACATCAACTGCGGCATGGGGCGTTTTTTTGCGATCACCGGCACCTTGTCGGCCTACCTCATCGTGCATGTGTTCGCCGGCACCGCCGAGACCATCCTCTCCGGGGTCATGGCCTTGGTGAATTTCGAACACCTCAATACCCTGGCCGAATCCGCTGGCGGTTCATGGCTGCTCGGCGTGGGCTTCGTGATGGTCTTCGGCGTGCTGAATGCCTTCGGCGTCAGCGCGTTCGGCCGTGCGGAAATCATCCTCACCTTTGGCATGTGGACCACCCTGATGGTGTTCGGCGTGCTCGGCCTGATCGCCGCCCCGGCGGTGCAGTTGGACGGCTGGTTCGGCGCCTCGTTGGTGGGCACGGACCTGATCACGGTGCTGTCACTGGTGGGCATGGCGATGTTCATGTTCGTCGGCTGCGAGTTCGTCACACCCCTGGCGCCGGACCTGCGCCAATCGGCCAGAGTGATGCCCCGTGCGATGGTGCTGGGGCTGATGGGGGTGGCCACCTGTATGTTCATCTACGGTGCGGCGATGAAGCGCCAAGTGGAAAACGTGGTGCTGGATGCGGCGTCCGGCCTGCACCTGCTGGACACCCCCATGGCCATTCCCAAATTCGCCGAGCAGGTGATGGGGCAGGTCGGCCCACTGTGGCTGGGCATCGGCTTTCTGTTTGCCGGGGCGGCGACCATCAATACCCTGATGGCGGGTGTGCCGCGCATCCTCTACGGCATGGCGGTGGACGGTGCGCTGCCCAAGGTCTTCACCTACCTGCACCCGCGCTTCAAGACGCCGCTGCTGTGCATCCTGGTGGCGATGCTGATTCCCTGCCTGCACGCACTGTACCTGGGCGGTAACACCGACAACATCATGCACCTGGTACTGGCGGCGGTGTGTGCGTGGAGCTTTGCCTACCTGCTGGTGACGGTATCGGTGGTGATCCTGCGCATTCGTCGCCCGGATTTGCCGCGTGCCTACCGTTCGCCATGGTTTCCGTTGCCGCAGATCGTATCGAGTATCGGCATCCTGTTGGGCATGTGGTTTATCACACCGCCCGGCATGCACCCGGCGGACATTTATGTGCCATTTGGCGTGATGCTGGGCGTGACGGCGGCGTATGCATTGTTCTGGACCCTCGTGGTGCAGAAGGTCAACCCCTTCAAGCCGGCCTCCGTGGAGGAGGTGCTGGCCAAGGAATTCAGCAATGAACCGGGGCATCTCCATGACGGCTATGGCGACTTTGCGGCAAAAACTGTTTGAGCTGTTGCGCGCCGACCGCGCCCCGAGCGGCTATCGGCCAGGGGTGACCCTGGCGCATTTGCGACGCAATCTTGGGCTGGCCACACTCGAAGTGGACGGCTTCGCGTTTGAGATCGTCGAGCGCACCGAGGCGCAGCTGTTGATGCACTTGGTCATGACCGAATTTGTCCTGCAAGTCCCCGCTGGGGCAGGCGGCGCTGGGAGTTTCGAGGTGCAGCATGGTGGCGCGATTCGCCGCACTGGTCTTCGTGTGCGGCGCCGCTGCGGCGACCCGGCACTGGGCCGTGAGTTGCAGGCGCGGTTGCAGGCCGACGAGGCGCTGTACCAGGCGCTGATGCCACTGGATTTCAAGCGCTTGCGCCTTGAACTGCGCGACCGGCAATGGACCGTGCGGCTGGAACATATGGGCGGCAGTGAAGTGGTCAATCGAATGCCGGCGTTTCGGCGTTATATCGCCCTGAGCCCGGTACAACGCGGGCATTTGCTCGCGACGTTGGCCGGGTTGCCACGCGTGTTATCGAACCTCTGATTGGCATCATTAGTGCTTCTGCAATGGCAGACAGGTTGTTGTTGCGCGTATATAGATAACATGTTAACTATTGCGCCAGAACAACAAAAAGAAGCCATTGCGGAGACACCCCATGAGCATCCCACAGCATGCACACGATGGACTCGACAGCTGGAACAGCGAACTGCGCGCTGCGTGCGGCCACTTCGATACCGAACTGGCGTTCAACCGCTCGCTGTTCATCGGCGAGATCCATAACCTGCCACGTGGCCTGGCTATCCTGCGCACCAATGCTGGGCTGATCACGCGCCCGGCGCACCACGCCGACCACGATAATGACCAGGAGTGTTTCCTGGTCAGCCAGCGCAGCGGTTACTCGCAAATCGTCCAGAACGGCCAGACCCTGCAACTGGCCCCCGGCGAGATGCTGCTGATGGATTCGGTGGGCTCTATTGAAATCACGCCCTTCGGCCTGATTGAACATGCCTCGCTGTCCCTCGCGCGCGCCGAGGTCTGCAAACACGTGGGCGGTGATGCACGTGCCTTTGGCAAGATCTCCTCGACCAAGGCCTGTGGGCGCATGCTGCACGTGCTGATGGACCAATTGTGCAAGGACGACAGCGAAGACGGCGGGGGTGAAGTCGAGGCGTTGCAAGCGGCGTTCGTCTCGCTGCTGGGCTCGGCCCTGGAGCAGGGCGATGAGTGCTGCGAAGGCGTGGCGGCGCTGCACGGCAACAACCTGCGCAGCTATGTGCAGAAGGTGATTGATGAGTCACTCAGCCAGCCGGGCCTGAGCCCGATCGGACTGGCCAATCGGCTCAACATTTCCGTGCGCCAGTTGTACCGGTTGTTTGAAGAACAGGACGACAGTGTCTGCCGTTATATCCAGCGGGCGCGGCTCAAGCGCAGTGCGGACGACTTGACCAACCCGTTCCTGCGCAGCGAGTCGATCACCTCGATTGCCTACAAGTGGGGCTTTACCGATTCGGCGCACTTCAGCCGATCGTTCAAGAAGCAGTTTGAGGTGTCGCCGAAGGATTTCAGATCAAGCCGGATGCAGGCGGTGGGAGCATAAAGAAATTCGCAAAAACAAACCCGCTCCAATGTGAGAGGGGGCTTGCTCCCGATAGCGGTGGATTAGTCAGTCCTTGTATTGACTGACCCACCGCTA
>NZ_JBNPJU010000063.1:0-89675 GCF_050312575.1 Pseudomonas sp. R11F
TAGCGGTGGATTAGTCAGTCCTTGTATTGACTGACCCACCGCTATCGGGAGCAAGCCCCCTCCCACATTTGGATCGGGTTTCAGACCTCCGGCAAGGTCGAGCCACCGTCCACCACCAGGGTCTGCCCAGTGATGTAGCTGGCCAGATCCGAGGCCAGGAACAGCATGGCCCCGGCAATATCCGCCGCCACACCCAGGCGCCCCAGGGGCACGCGACGGGCGATGCTGTCAGTCACCGAAGCGTCGCCCAGATTACCCATCGCCGCAGTGGCGATCATGCCGGGTTCCACGCCATTGATCCGCACGTTCAGCGGTGCCAGCTCCAGTGCGGCGTTGCGGATAAAACCGTTGACCCCGGCCTTGGACGCCGCGTAATGACTCAGCCCCGGGTAGCCGACCCGATTGCCGGTGACGGACGACGTGACCAGCACACAGCCCCGGCCTTGTGCGCGGAACATCGGCAACGCCGCCTGGGTCAGCCAGAACAGCGCCGACAGGTTGACCGCCAAGGTGCGCTGCAGCAGTGCCGGGGTGATGTCTTCCAGGGCGGTCAATGGAAAATACCCGGCGTTGTGCACCACGGTATCCAGCCGGGGCAGCGCCTGGACGCAGTCCCGCACCGCCTCGGCCTCCGCCAGGTCCACACCCAGCGCTTGGACGTCATAACCCTGCGTGCACAGTGTCGCGGCCACTGCCTGGGCCTGCGCCAGCAGGCGGTCGGCAATCACCACCCGTGCGCCGTGCCGGGCAAAAGCCTCGACGATGCCACACCCGATGCCTTGGGCGCCGCCGGTGACCAGCACCACTTGCCCGCTGAATTCCAGGTCATTCATGGGCGCTCTCCAAGTGTGCGAAAGCCAGCGTGGGAACGTCGACGATGCTGGAACCACCGTCGGCCACCACGGTGGCGCCGGTCATGATCGAGGCATCGCTGGACGCCAGGAAGCGGCACACCTTGGCGATTTCCTCCGGCTGGGCGGCCCGTCGCAAAGGGACGTCGGTGCATACGCGGGCATAGGCCTGCTGCAAGGTATCGCCATAAGCGTCCATCAACGCTTGCATCTCCGCATCGGCCATGGGCGTGTGTACCCAGCCCGGGCACACCGCGTTCACCCGCACGCCGTACGGCCCGTAATCGCGCGCGAGGGAGCGGTTGAGCCCGAGCAACGCATGTTTGGCCGTGGTGTAGCCGCACACTTCAGGCCCTGCGGCCAACGAGGCGATGGAGCCGATCAGCACGATGTTGCCCGTGCTCGCCTGCAGCAACGGCAAACAGGCGCGGGCACTGTAGAACGCGCTGTCGAGGTTACTGCGCAGGGCGTCTGCCCAAGTGGCGGGGCGGGTCTGGGTCGCGCTGCCCTGGCCATGGCCACCGGCACAGGCCAGCAGCACGTCGAGGCGCCCGTAATGCTCATGGATCTGCTGGATAAAGCCGTCCCAGGTGTCCGGGCAGGCGGCGTCGCCCACCAGGATCAGCCCACCGGTTTCGCGTGCCACCTGCTCCAGCGGCTCACGACGCCGGCCGACCAGCACCAGGCGTGCGCCGTCCTCGGCATACATCCGCGCGCAGGCCGCGCCGATGCCGCTGCCGGCGCCGGTGATCAGCACCGTGCGCGGCTCAGTCACGGGGGTATTCCGTGCGGTTGAGGACCTGGCAGTACGAGCTGACCGGGAAGTTCGACAGCGCATCGAACGACGTCCCGGCATAGCCGAAAATCTTGCCGTCGCTGCGGTGCTGTTGCAGATCAATCAGCACCAGGCCGAGGGTGGGCACGATCTTCTCCTGCCATACAAACAGGTACAGCTGTTCGGCGATCTTGTAGTAATGGCAGCGGTCGGTGTCGCACAGGCCTTGCTCCACGCCTTTGAGGCACTGCCACGCGTAGAAGCGCTCGTTGAGGTAGATGTGCTCATAGACTTCGCTGGGGCTGTAGCGATATTGGTTGCGCAGCCCCACCAGCTCGGCGGTAGGTGCGTGCAGGCAATGACCGTCCTGCCAGGGGCGGTCGAGGCTGCCGTGGAGGAAGTCGACCTGCACCGAGGTCAGCGGTTTGCCGGCCAGGGCACGATGGTAAAGGCCTTCCTGGGTCTGCTGTGGACTGGGCAGGCTGCCGATCACGGCCGTGAACGACGCTCCCGCAACATCCAGCACCAGGCTGATCGACCAGCTTTGCCCGGCTTCGTGCTTGATGAAATCCACCAGGTACAGCCCTGGGCGGATCGAGGTGGCGCGGTAGGGCGCGCTGCCGCTGGAGTGCCCATCGGCGGCATGCCAGGCCAGGCGCTCCGGCTCGAAACGGTGCTCGATCTGCCAGCCATTGGCGAAGTGCAGGGTGAAGGTCTGGCCGGCCAGTTCGGCCAGGTTCGGCAGGATAAAGGCGTGCGGGGCGAAACCGTCGGCCAGCGCGCCGACGGTGATCCAATCGGTAGAACTCGTCATGGCAACGCCTCCTTACACGACGGCGAAGTAGTGTTTGACGAAACTCTCGCTGACCACTTCCCACAACACCGGCGTGCCCTTGGTCACGAACCAGCTGTCTCCGGCCTTGTAGCGCGCCGACTGGCCGGTGGATTCATCGGTCAGGATCACCTCGCCGGTCAGGAGGGTGGCTTGTTCGGCGAACGGGTAGATCATGCGGAACTTGCCTTGGGTCGTGCCGAAATAAGCGCTGCTGACGGGGTCGGTCGGCGCGCCGAATGTCATCTTGCCGAAGGCGCGTACTTCGCCTTCGAGAATCTGCGAGCCGAGGTCGGCCACACTGCCCCAGGCGTCGAGTGCCGATAGCTGGACGTCGTGTTTGAGGGTGGTAAGGGTCATGGCAGTTGCTCCTGATGAGTAAAAAGGGGGATTAGCGGCGCCCGTTCCAGTAACCGGAAAGTTGGTGCCAGGATTTGCCCGCCGTCAGCAGCAATGGGCGGATAGCGTCCTTGCCGATGATGGTGGGGCGATGAATGGAGCTGACCAGGTCATAGCGCGCCGAGCCTTCGCTCATGCCTTCGGCTAAAACCTTGCAGATGATGTGGCTGGGCGTTACGCCAAAGCCTGAGTAGCCCTGCACGAAAAACGCATTGCTGCGCCCCGGCAAGGTGCCGATCTGCGGAAACAGGTTGGGGCTGCACGCCATCGGGCCGCCCCAGGCCAGGTCGATTTTCACGTCCTTGAGGTAGGGGAAAATCTTCAGCATCAGGTGCCGGTTCCAGGCCTTTAGGTCGCGGGGAATATGTTCCACCAGCGGGGTGGCGGCGCCGAACAGCAGGCGGTTCTCGTTGGTCACGCGGTAGTAGTCGATCACCGGGCGGATGTCGCTGTAGGCCCCGCGAATCGGGCTGATGCGCTGGATCAACTCTTCGGGCAACGGCTCGGTCATCATCTGGAACGCGTAGGTGTTGATGGTCGAGCGATGCAGCTCCGGTTCCAGCTTGTTGAGGAAGCTGTCGCAGGCCCACAACAACTTGCTGGCGCGTACCGAACCGCGCCCGGTGCGCACGGTGATGCGCTCGCCATAGCGGACTTCCAGCGCCGGGCTGTTCTCGAAAATCCGTACACCATGGCCGGCCAGGGCGGTGGCTTCGCCCAGCAGCAGGTTCAGCGAGTGCACATGCCCGCCGCCCATGTGCAGCAGGGCGCTCGTGTAGGCGGTGGAGCCGATGATCTGTTGCACATCGCTGCCGCCGAGAAAGCGGATCTCGTGCTGGCTGTTGATCGACTTGAAGTCTTTTTCCCAGGCGCGCAGGGTTTTTTCCTGGCGGGCGTTGAAGCCCATGTAGCCGTAGCCGTGGCAGAAATCCGCATCGATGTTGTACTTGGCGATACGGTTCTTGATGATGTCGGCACCCAGGTCGCTGATCTCGAACACTTGGCGCAGGCCGTCTTCGCCGACATCCTTTTTGATCTTCTCCAGGTCGTGGCCAATGCCGGCCATGATCTGCCCGCCGTTGCGGCCAGTGCCGCCGAAGCCCAGGTAGCGTGCCTCCAGCACGACGATGTTGGTGATGCCTTTTTCCGCCAGTTCCAGGGCCGTGTTGATGCCGGAGAAACCCCCGCCGATCACCACCACATCGGCGTCGATATCCTGTTCCAGGGTGGGGAAGCTGAGGTTGTATTTCTTGGTCGCGGTGTAATACGTCGGGGTTTCGATGTTGATCATGGCGTAGCCTGAAAAAGTGAAGGAAGGCTCTAAAGCGGATGCCTCCATTAGGGCCCCAGACGGGATGGAAGTCTTGACGCTGCGTGCCCAGGCATTTGATTCAGAGCGCCACGGGCGGTGCGATCAACAAGTTATAGCGCGCTCGTCGGCAGGGAATGCTAGAGTTTCGTTAAATTATTAACTAAATACCTCGTGACCCTGATCCCTATGTCCAAACCTCGCCAGTCCCTGACCTTGACCCTGCTGCAAGCCCGCGAAGCCGCAATGAGTTTCTTCCGCCCGTCCTTGAATGAGCACGGCCTGACCGAACAGCAATGGCGGATCATCCGCATCCTTGAGCAATATGGTGAGCTGGAGATTTACCAGTTGGCGGAACTGGCCTGCATCCTCAAGCCGAGCATGACCGGCGTGCTGGTGCGCATGGAAGCCGCCGGCATGGTGCATCGGCGCAAGGCCGAGCAGGACCAGCGCCGCGTACTGGTGACGCTGGCCGACAAGGGCAAAGCGAGTTTCCAGTCCATGAGCCAGTGCATGGAGGCCAACTATCAGCGCTTGCAGGATCAGTTGGGCGAAGAGAAGTTCGAGGCCCTGTTGGGGCTGCTGGAAGACTTGAAGAACATCAACCTCAAGCGCTGAATCATTGCCCCTCCCACTGAGAAGCAAAATGTGGGAGGGGGCTTGCTCCCGATAGCGGTAGTTCAGCCAAGCACCCGGTGCCTGACACACTGCTGTCGGGGCAAGTCGAGTCGTCGCACCGCCCCTCCCACACGGGATTATCAGTACACCCCGCCAAGCGTTGCGACCGCTGGAATGCTTTTGAATTTTCCGGCCAACGCCTGCAACCCGCGCATCAACACCGTGGTATCCACCCCCACCGCCACAAACGTAGCGCCCAGTTCGATATAGCGTCGCGCCAGGCGTTCATCGGCACTGAGAATCCCCGCCGCTTTACCCGCCTGCACGATGCGGACGATGGCGTCTTCGATCGCCGCCTGCACCTCAGGGTGCCCAGGATTGCCCCGATGTCCCATCGATGCGCTCAAGTCCGCCGGGCCGATAAAGACACCGTCGACGCCGTCGACGGCGGCAATCGCGTCCAGATTGGCCAGGCCCTCGC
Source organism: Pseudomonas sp. R11F (assembly GCF_050312575.1). Lineage (NCBI taxonomy): Bacteria > Pseudomonadati > Pseudomonadota > Gammaproteobacteria > Pseudomonadales > Pseudomonadaceae > Pseudomonas > Pseudomonas sp. R11F. The sequence continues at coordinate 5,266 of NZ_JBNPJU010000063.1, forward strand.
GGTTTTCGATCTGCACCAACAGGCACATTTGCTCATCGGCTTTGTCGAGGTAGTCGGGGATGCTGTTCCAGCGTGACGCCCGGGCCAAGGCACTGCCGACCCCGCGAATACCCTGAGGCGGGTAGCGCATGGCGCGTACCAGTTCCCGGGCCTGGGCGGCACTTTCCACCATCGGCACCAGTAACGTCTGGGCGCCGATATCCAGTAGCTGCTTGATCAGCGCGCTGTCACCGATCACCGGGCGAATCAACGCCTGGCCAGGGTAGGGCGCCACGGCCTGCAACTGACCGAGCATGCCCTGCAAGGGGTTGGGCGCGTGTTCGCCGTCGATCAACAGCCAGTCGAAACCGGCGTTGGCGGCCAGTTCCGCGCAGTAGGCGTCGGCGAGGCCGAGCCATAGGCCGATCTGTACTTCGCCGTTGAGCAAGCGGTGTTTGAAGCGGTTGATGGGCATGTCCATGGCAATCCTCCAGGGCTCAGACGAAACGGCAGGCAATCGACCCGAGCAGGTCGTAGTCGACATGAAAGGTATCGCCAGGGTTGGCCGCCACCGGCCGGGTAAAGGAGCCCCCCAGGATGATTTGCCCCGGCAGCAGCGTGACGTCGTACGGCGCCAGTTTGTTGGCCAGCCACGCCACCCCCTTGGCCGGGTGGTTGAGCACCGCCGCCGATACGCCGGATTCCTCGATCACGCCATTGCGGTACAGCACCGCCGGCACCTTGCGCAGGTCGATCTCGGTGGGGCGCACGGCGCGGCCGCCGAGTACCACACCGGCATTCGCGGCGTTGTCGGAAATGGTGTCGAACACCTTGCGGGTCGTGTGGGTGTGGGGGTCGACCTGCTGGATGCGTGCGTCGATGATCTCCAGGGCCGGGATCACCCACTCGGTGGCGTCGAGTACATCGAACACCGTGCAGTTCGGGCCTTTGAGGGGCTTGCCGAGGATGAATGCCAGTTCGACCTCCACCCGCGGCACGATGAAGCGTTCGAAGGGGATGTCACTGCCTTCGTCGAAAAACATGTCATCGAGCAGCACACCGTAGTCGGGCTCGGTGATGTTCGACGAGACCTGCATGGCGCGCGAAGTCAGGCCGATCTTGTGACCCTTCAAGGTGCGCCCGTCCTTGGTCTTCTGTGCGACCCAGGCGCGCTGGATCGCGTAGGCATCCTCGATCGTGATGCCCGGGTAGTCGAGGGAAAACTGGCGTAGCTGTTCACGGCTGCGTTCGGCTTGGTCCAGGCGGTTGGCCGCCTCGAGGATTTGCTGGGAGTCGAGCATGGCAATGGTCTCTAGTGTGGGTTGACGATGGCGGCGTGGGTGCGCAGCACCAGCAGGCCGCCGAAGGCGATAAACAGGGCGAGTCCATACAGGGCCAGGCTGGCGCTCTGAGTAGCGTCGCGCATCCAGCCGATCAGGTAGGGCGCGAGGAACGCGGCGATGCTGCCGAACGAGCTGATCATGGCAATGCCGGCCGCCTGGGTGGTGTTGGACAGAAACGCCGGCGGCAACTGCCAGAACATCGGCAGGGCCGCACTGGCGCCCATGCCGGCCACCACCAACCCGCTCATCACCAGCAACGGGTTGCCCGGCGCCAGGCCGGCGACGGCAATGCCGACGGCGGCCATCAGCAGCGGTATGCACAGGTGCCAGCGGCGCTCGCGATGACGGTCGGAAGACCGCCCGCAGCCGATCATGAAACAGCAGCCGGCCAGATACGGCACGGCACTCAACAAGCCGACCTGGCTGTCGCGACCAATACCGGCGCCGTGGATCAGGGTGGGCATCCAGAACGCGAGGGTGTTCACCGCGAGCATCACCGCAAAATACACCGCCACCAGCAGCCACACTTGCCGGTCACGCAGGATGCCGCCGAATGAGGTGATGGTCTTGCGCTGTTCTTCGCTGCTGAGTTGGGCACGCAGTTGTTGTTTTTGCTCGAGCGTCAGCCAGTCCACCGAATCGAAACCCTCCGGCAACCACTTGAGTACCACCAGCCCGAGGAGCACCACCGGCGCGCCTTCGATCAGGAACATCCACTGCCAGCCGCGCAGGCTGCCTACGTCGTGGAAATTTTCCAGGATGGCACCGGAAATCGGCCCACCCAGGACTCCGGCCATGGGCACCGCAATCGCAAACAGCGCGGTGACCTGAGCGCGACGGCGCGCCGGATACCAGCGGTTGAGAAACACCAGGATGCCCGGGAAAAACCCTGCCTCGGCCACCCCCAGCAGAAAACGCAGCACATAGAAGCCACGAGCACTCTCGACCCACAACATGCCGGTGGACAAAAGCCCCCACACGATCATCAGGCTGGCGATCCAGCGCCTCGGGCCAACCCTGTCCAGTGCCATGTTGCTCGGCACGCCGAATAGCGCGTAGGCGATAAAGAACAGCCCGGCGCCGAAGCCATAGACCGTATCGCTGAAGTGCAGGTCGCTGCTCATCTGCATCTTGGCAAAACCGATGTTGATGCGGTCCAGATGGGCGAACAGGTAACACACCAGCAACAGCGGCATCAGGCGCCAGGTGACTAAACGATGGGTGCGGTCGTGCTCGGCCAGTACGCGGCTGGCAGTGGAATGGGCTGTGCTCATGATGTTGTACTTTTTATTTGTAGGAGCGAGCTTGCTCGCGAAAAACCTCAACAAAACGCAGTACCCCTGGTTACCCACGGTGCTTGTGGGATCTTCGCGAGCAAGCTCGCTCCTGCAAGGACTGCGTCCGTTTCAGTTCGCCGGGTTGTTCAGGAACGCATGCACGTTGTTCTGCTTGAAGTTGAGCTGTGGGTGCAGCTCGACCATCTCGAACGACAGCGCCAGCAAGCGCTGCGCCTGCAGCTCGGCGAAGTGCGCGGTGATCAGCGCAAAGACCGCCTCGGCCACCGCCTGGCGCGTGGCCAAGTCGCGGCCGTGGCCAACCTTGAGCGTCATGTGCACAAAGGCGTAGTCGTGCTTGCCATCGGCCATGCGCCAGGTGTCCAGGCGCACACCCCGGCTGCGGATACCGCCAAGGGGAAACACGCCACTGTCTCCCAGCACGCGGTGGACTTTTTCAAACAGGCCGGGCAGGTCTGCCTGTTGTTCGAGGTTGTCGGTGTACTCGGCGATAAAGTGCGGCATGGCTTGCTCCCAGGTTTACAGCGGGAAAATCGCGTTGATCTGACCGGTGCCCGAGCTGCCGAACGGCGGCGTGATGATCTCGGCGGGCTGGGCATATTCCGGTCCGCCCAGCAGGCCCAGGAGCATGGCGGTGTCGTGCATCTTGCCTTCGCCGAAGCAGTGTTCGGCGTAATCGGGCAACATCGCGCAGAACTCCTTGAAGCGGCCTTGCTTCCACATTTCCACGACATGCAGGTCCATCTGTTTGTCGAATTCGCGGGTCCAGTTGTGGATATTCGCTTCGGCCTCGCGGTCGTCCGAGAAACGGTGCGACAGCGAGCCGGAGGCCAGCACCAGGACCTTGCGGTCACTCTTTTCGATGGCTCGGCGCACGGCGGCGCCGAACGTGAAGCTGTCCTCCAGGCGATGCCAGGCGCACCAGGCGGCGATGGAAATGACCTGGAGTTTTTCAGCCTCCGGCACGTCCATGTGCATGTAGCGCATGGGCACCAGCGTGCCGTATTCCAGTTCCAGGCTGGGGATGTTATGGGCCATGCTGCGCACACCGGCCAGGTTGGCCTCGGCGGCGATCAGCTCTCCCAGCTCAGGGCAGCCGGGGTAGGCGTAGTCCATGTTCTTGATGAAGTGCGGCAGCTCGTTGCTGGTGTAGGTCCCCTGGAACTGTGCGCCGCAGTTGACGTGATACCCACTGTTGACCAGCCAGTGCACGTCGAATACCACGGCGGTGTCGGCGCCCAATGCTCGAGCGCGACGGCCGATTTCCTTATGGCCGGCAATCGCCGCTTCGCGACAGCCATGATGTTTGCCGGGCAGTTCCGACAGGTACATCGACGGTACATGGCAGATTTTCGCTGCCAGAACCACTTCGCCCATGATGATTCTCCTGAGTCATTATTCTTGTTGGAGTGCAAACGTCGGTGGCTATACGCCCCAACGCGGGATGTGATGGCTGCCCATGGAAATGCACACGTTCTTGATCTCGGCAAACACTTCAAAGCTGTATTGGCCGCCTTCGCGCCCGGTGCCGGAGCCTTTGACCCCGCCGAACGGCTGGCGCAGGTCCCGCACATTCTGGCTGTTGATAAATACCATGCCGGCCTCGATTCCGTGCGCCAGGCGATGGGCCTTGCCGATATCCTGGGTCCAGATGTAAGAGGCCAGGCCGTATTCGGTATCGTTGGCCAGTTGCAGCGCCTCGGCCTCATCCTTGAAGGGAATCAGGCACACCACCGGGCCGAAGATTTCTTCCTGGGCGATGCGCATCTTGTTGTGCACATCGGCAAAGACGGTCGGCTGGATAAACTGGCCTTTGCTCAAATGCGCAGGCAAGTTGGCCGGACGCTCCAGGCCTCCGGCGAGCAGGGTGGCGCCTTCTTCGAGGCCGATCCGGATGTAGCCGGTGACCTTGTCATAATGTGCCTGGGTGATCATCGAGCCGACCTGGGTCTTCGGGTCTTGTGGGTCACCGACGATCAAGCGCTTGGCACGAGCGGCAAATTCGGCGACGAATTGCGGGTAGACGCTTTCCTGGATAAAGATCCGGCTGCCGGCGGTGCAACGTTCGCCGTTCAGGGAAAAGATGGTGAAGAGCGCGGCGTCGAGGGCGCGTTCAAGGTCGGCATCTTCAAAGATCAGTACCGGCGACTTGCCGCCCAGCTCCATGGAGTACTTTTTCAGGCCGGCGGTCTGCATGATTTTCTTGCCGGTGGCGGTACCCCCGGTAAAGGAAATCGCGCGCACGTCCGGGTGGCGCACCAGCGCATCGCCGGCAGTCGCGCCATAACCCTGGATCACATTGAGCACCCCGTTGGGAATCCCGGCTTCCACCGCCAGGCGCCCGAGCTCATTGGCGGTCAGCGGTGACAGCTCCGACATCTTCAACACCGCCGTATTGCCCAGCGCCAGGCACGGTGCGGTCTTCCAGGTGGCGGTCATGAACGGCACGTTCCACGGCGACACCAGCCCGCACACGCCCACCGGCTGGTACAGGGTGTAATTGAGCATCTGATCGTCGACGGGGTAGCTATGGCCGTCCATGCGTGTGCAGACTTCGGCGAAGAAGTCGAAGTTATGCGAAGCGCGTGGGATCAGCACGTTCCGGGTCTGGTGGATCGGCAGGCCGGTGTCGAGGGTTTCCAGCTCGGCCAGGCGCGGTACGTTCTGCTCGATCAATTCGCCGAGCTTGCGCATCAACCGGGCGCGCTCCTTGGCCGGGGTGTTGGCCCACTTGGGGAACGCCTCTTTGGCAGCCGCCACCGCTTGGGCGACCTCTGCGGCCCCGCCACTGGCGACTTCGCCAATGGCCTCGCCGGTGGCCGGGTTGTAGTTGATGAAGGTGTCTTTGCTTTCGACCTCACGGCCGTTGATCCAATGTTTGATCATGCGGTTCACGCCTCTTTCCGGGCGGAGAAAAAGTCCGCCTCGCTGACAATTCGGTTGACCAGGCGGCCTACGCCTTCGACTTCCACCATCACTTCATCGCCTGGCACTACGTCGGCCAGGCCCTCGGGCGTGCCGGTGGCGATCATGTCGCCGGGCTGCAGGGTCATGAAGCTGGACAGGTATTCGATCAGGTAGGGAATATCGAAAATCATGTCGCGGGTATTGCCGGTCTGGCGCAGTTCACCGTTGATCCAGGTGCGCAGGGTCAGGTTGCCGGGGTCGGGCACGTCGGCCACATCGACGATCCACGGGCCGACCGGCGTGGTGGCGTCGCGGTTTTTCACGCGCAGGTTGGGGCGGTAGTAGTTTTCCAGGTAGTCGCGGATCGCATAGTCGTTGCACACCGTGTAGCCCGCGAGATAGTCCAGGGCCTCGGCGCGCTTGACGTTGCGTGCGGTCTTGCCGATGACCGCTACCAGCTCGCACTCGTAGTGCATGTAGGCGATGTTGTCCGGGCGCCAGGTGACCTCACGATGGCCGGTGTAGGTGCCCACGGACTTGATGAATACCAGGGGTTCGGTCGGCGGCTTGAAGGCCAGCTCGGCGGCGTGGTCGGCGTAGTTCAAGCCGAGGGCGAACATGGTGCCGGTAGCCGGCGGCAGCCATTGCACCTGATCTTCCGCGACCCGGCGGCCATCGTTCAGGCGCACGCTGTTATCGGCCTCGACCTGGACGGCGTGGGTTTGACCTTCAAAGCGGATGTGGGCGTGTCTCATGCTTGATTCTCCGCTTGGACATGGCTGACCAGGTGGCCCACGCCCTCGATCTCGACTTCAACCCGGTCGCCTGGCTGCACATCCACACGGCCTTGCGGGGTGCCGGTGATCAGCACATCGCCCGGGTGCAGGGTCATGAACTCGCTGATCTCGGCGATCAATTGCGCAATGTCCCGCACCCAGTTGGACGTGGAGTTTTCCTGGCGCAGCTCACCGTTGACCCAGAGTTTGAGACTCAACTGATTGGGGTTGGCGATTTGATCCCGTGGCACCACCTGCGGCCCCAAGGCACAGAAGCCATCGCGGCATTTGGCTTTAACGGCAGGGCGGTAGTAACTGTCTTCCGGCAAGCTGAACTCATTGACCACCACATACCCGGCCACATGGGCCATGGCGTTTTCCAGGCTGACGCGGCTGGCAGGTCGGCCGATCACCACACCCAGCGCAGGCCCCGGTTGCAGGCGCTCTCCTGCGGGATGCAGGACGACACCGTCGTGCTCATTGCGCGTATTGGGGGTTTTGATGAATAGCACCGGCTTGGACGGCGGCTTCTGGTAGGGCGCCTGTTCGAAGGCGGCGAGATGCTGGTCCAGCAGGCCCTGGTAGTTCAGCGCAACGCCGAACAGGGTGCCGCTGGCAACATCATGCAGGGTACGGCTCATGCGTTTCTCCTGACGGTGGCGACGGCTGCATCGGCCGTTCGTTAATTTGTTAACGTTATAATTAATATGTTAACTACCGTCAAGCGTGGCAAAATCCAGCGACCGCTCAATAACAAGAAGAGAGCAGCGTGAAGCCGATTCCCAATATCAATATCGGGCAGGTCTACGACCAGCGTTACAGCGATGCCGAGGTGCATTACGACAAGCTCGCCAACCTGGCGGGATTTTTCGGGCGCAACATGCCTGTGCATCGGCATGACCGGTTTTTCCAGGTGCATTACGTGAAAAGTGGCGCGGTGCGGGTGTATCTGGATGACCGCCAGTTCGTCGAGTCGGGGCCGATGTTTTTCCTCACGCCGCCCACGGTGCCCCATGCCTTTGTCACTGAAGCCGATGCCGATGGGCATGTGTTGACGGTGCGCCAGCAATTGGTCTGGGCCTTGATGGAAGCCGACCCCAGCCTGGCCTCAGGTGCCGCCTGCGTCACGTTGACGGAGGATGCCCAAGGGCTGGATCAACTGTTTGAAGCCTTGAGCAGCGAAATCAACGCCGAATGGGCAGGGCGCGCCGCCGCGCTGGATAGCCTGACCCGCCTGATCATGATTCGCCTGCTGCGGCTGTGCGCCCACTCGCTGCCGGCGCGCCCGACGCGGCATGAGGATCTGCGCATCTTCCATCGCTTCAACGAACTGATCGAAGCCCACTATTTGGAGCACTGGCCGTTGGCGCGTTACGCCGAGGGGATCGGCGTCACCGAAGCGCGCCTCAATGAGGTCTGTCGGCGCCTGGCCGACCTGCCGTCCAAGCGCCTGATCCTGGAGCGCCTGATGCAGGAAGCCAAGCGCCTGTTGCTGTTTACCGGCAGCTCCGCCAATGAAATCTGCTACCAGTTGGGGTTCAAGGACCCGGCCTATTTCAGCCGGTTTTTCCTTCGTTACGCACAGCTGACTCCGGGGGAATACCGGTTGCGGCAGTCGGGTTTGCGTTGATGCTCCACGCGCCATGCCCAGCGCGGCGAAAGTCCATCAGCTCATCAGGCGCCAACCATCCATTTGGCCAGGCCATGGCGGCCGCTGACGCCCAACTTGGCGGCGGCACGCTTGAGGTACGTTTCGATCGAGCTGTTTTTCACGCTGAGTTTTTCCGCCATTTGCGGCACGGTGCCGCCGGTCAACAGGCCAAGGCAGACTTCCTGCTCCCGGGCGGAGAGGGTGATGTCACTGAGCGACAAGCGCTTGTAGAACTCACGCTGCAACTGTGACTGCTCCATCAGGTTGTGGCTCGGCTCGGCCTCGGTGTCGGGTGCCTGGCGCAGGAGTTGCGCATGCCGCTCCATCAGCGGTAGCAAGGTGTCTGACAGACTCTTGAGAAACGACAATTCGGCCAGGGAAAATCCACGCTGGGTCGCTTGGCGATACAGTGAAATCACGCAGCGCCGATTGCCCTGGCGCGACACCAGGTTGCACTGGTGCGAGGTGCCCAGCGGATGAGTGCTGTCGGCCTTGGCCTTCAACTGGATCAGCAGCGGGTCTTGCATGCGCAGCATCTCGCGCAGCAGCGGATGATCCTTGAGCGGCTGCAAGGGCTGGGGCGCGCACAGGTCTTGTTGCAGGCCGGCGCTGCCCAGCAACGTGATATCCAGCACGTTGTCGCGCAGTTCATCGAGGGTCCATTCACTCAGGTCTACCATGTGAATCGGTACCCACTTGTCCAACAGGTGCAGCATGTTGGCGGCGAAGTTCGTGTGGCCGCTGTTGGAAATCAACTCACCCAATTCAGCATAGAAATGCGGGTTTTCCGTGTTGCCAATACTACGGGGCAGACTCATAGCCATCTCATCCTTGATGTCGAAAACCGTCAACGGACGCCCCGGGTCTGGAGGGACGTGCCGTACTCATTGAACGCAGCTCGGAGTTCGAGATTTTATTTAGCCATAGCGAATTGTCCTACGTATGTAGCGGAAACGAGGGACACAACCTGCCATAAAAACGGTGTCATTAATTCGACGTTTCTGAAGGTGTATTCCGACAGAAAAAAGCCGGAGGTGATTTTTAGAGTTATTTAACTACTTGATATTTAAGTGAAATATTAATTTTAAATAGAAATTTTAGACAAGTGACATCGGCCGGATATAGCCAATGTCCTACAGAGCTTTAATCGTTTCAGTAATGAACCATCAGCGAGGTCCGTTGGCGTGCAGGAATGTCCGGGTTTGGGGTGACAGACGTGCCCGGCCCTGCGTGCTCCAATCCGGACAATTCGTCGTAATGGACTTCCTGCGCGGCCAGTGTTGACCCCATGAGAAGGATCTTATGAAGTATCTCGACAGCCTGCCGGTCAGTTACCCCCTCACCGCCGCCCAACAAGACATCTGGCTCGACCAGCTGCGGGTGGGCGACTCGCCGCTGTACAACATCGGCGGTTATGTCGATTTTGCAGGCCCGGTGGTGCCGGGTTTGATCCAGCGTGCCGTCGAGTTGCTGGTGGCCAAGCACGATGCGTTGCGTACGCAACTGCACAGCGATGGCAATGGCTTGCCCCGGCAAACCTTCGCCACCGCCTTGACGACCGAAGTGACGCTGCATGACTTCTCTGCGCTGCCCGACCCCAAGGCGGCGACCCAGGCCCTGATGCAGGCCACGATGTCTCGGCCCTACGCCATGACCGGCGAGCCGCTGTTTCGCTTTTTTTTGGTCAAGCTGGACGATGATCACTATCGCCTGGGCACTCAGGCGCATCACCTGATTCTCGACGGTTGGGGCTTTGGCCAGATGCTGCAATCCCTGGCTCGGCTGTACACCGACCTGCAGCACGGCCGGTCACCTGAGCTGCGAGCGCCGTCCTATATCGACTTCATCGAGGCTGACCTGCACTACCATCAATCCGCTCGCTACGCCCGTGACCGGGACTACTGGCTGGACAAATACCAACTGCTGCCCGAGCCGCTGCTCACCCCCCGGTTGAATACCCCGTCACCGAGCAACACCCTGCTGCAACCCTTCCCGGTGTCGCTGCTCGATCGTATGGAACGCGTGGCCAACCATTACCAGGCCTCGGCGTTTCACGTGTTGCTGGCGGCGTTATATGTGTATTTCACCCGCACCCATCAGCGTGATGACTGGGTGGTGGGGCTGCCGATTCTTAATCGTTCCAACGCACGGTTTCGTTCCACGGTGGGCTTGTTCACCCAGGTGAGTGCGGTGCGTTTTCAGTTCAGTGAGCAGTTGCCGTTCAGCGCACTGGTGCGCGGTGTGCGCGATCAGCTCAAGCGGGATTTTCGCCACCAGCGTTTCCCCTTGAGTGAAATGAACCGCGAACTGGGCCTGCGCCGCACCGATCGCGGCCAGTTGTTCGACCTGTCGGTGTCCTTCGAACAGGACGACCATGACCTGCGCTATGGCCAGGTCCAGGCCCGGGCGATCAAGGTCTCCAACCATCACGAACCGTTGCCGATCGCCATTCATCTGCGCAGCAACCGCTACCAGGACACGGCGTGCCTGCATTGCGTCTACAACGAGGCGTACTTCCAGCACGACGAGGTACAGGCGTTGGCGCAGCGCTTCACCTGGCTGCTGGAACAGGGGCTGGAAAACACCGAGTTGACGCTCGCGCAGTTCTCATTGGTGACGCCGGCCGAACAGGCACAGCTGCAACGCTGGAATGCCACCGCGCAGCCCAATACCACGCCGCAGACCCTGCACCGGCGTATCGAAGCCCAGGTGGCACTTACGCCCCAGGCCGTCGCGGCGGTGTGCCGAGGGCGGCAACTGAGCTACCAGCAGCTCAACCAGCAGGCCAATGCCTTGGCCCATCAACTGTTGGCGCACGGTGTGGAGCCGGATGATCGCGTGGCGATCGTGGCCCGACGTGGCCTGGATACCTTGGTGGGGCTGCTGGCGATCCTCAAGTCCGGCGCCTGCTATGTGCCGATAGACCCGGCCCATCCCGCCGAGCGTCTGAACTACCTGTTGCAGGACAGTGCCCCGGTGGCCGTGCTGACCCAGCACGCTCTGCTGCATCGGCTGCCAGCCCTGGACGTGCCGGTTCTGTTGCTTGATCGGCCGACGGTGCACTTGGGCGACAACCCGCGGGGGGCGGCCGGCGCGTCGAACCTGGCCTATGTGATCTACACCTCCGGTTCCACGGGGTTGCCCAAGGGCGTGATGGTCGAGCATCACACCCTGTCCAACCTGGTGGACTGGCATTGCCAGGCGTTCAAGCTACGGGCCGGCAGCCACACCGCCAGCGTGGCCGGGTTCGGTTTTGACGCGATGGCCTGGGAGGTCTGGCCGGCGCTGTGTGTGGGCGCGACGCTGCACCTGCCACCGCCCCAGGAAGGGGCTGAAGACATTGATGCCTTGCTCGACTGGTGGCGTGCGCAACCTCTGGACGTATGCTTCCTGCCCACGCCGGTGGCCGAGTACGCCTTCAGCCAGCAGCTGGAACACCCGACCCTGCGCACCCTGTTGATTGGTGGCGACCGTCTGCGCACGTACAGCCGAGCGCAAACCTTCGAGGTGGTCAACAACTATGGCCCCACTGAAGCCACGGTGGTCGCCACCAGCGGGCGTGTCGAAGTGGGCCGGTCGCTGCATATCGGCGGGCCGATTGCCAATGCCCGCGTGTACTTGCTCGATGCGCAACAGCGCCAGGTGCCCGTCGGCGCGACGGGGGAGTTGTACGTTGGCGGTAAAGGCGTGGCGCGTGGCTATCTGAACCGTCCCGAACTGAGTGCCGAGCGCTTTCTCGATAACCCTTTCGACGAGGGTCGCCTCTACCGCACCGGCGACCTGGCGCGCTGGTTGCCTGATGGCAACCTTGAATACCTGGGGCGCAACGACGACCAGGTGAAAATCCGTGGCGTGCGTATTGAACTGGGGGAAATCGAATCTGCCCTGGCCATGCATCCGGCGGTTCAGGACGCGGTGGTGCTGTATCGCGAGGGGCAATTGCTGGCGTGGTTCGTTGCGCGGCATCCGGTCGATATCGACGCGTTGCGCGCGCATCTGCAAGGGTCGCTGCCTGACTACATGCTGCCCGCGGCCTACGTGAAGCTCGACGGGTTGCCCCTGACCGCCAATGGCAAGCTCGACCGTAAAGCGCTGCCTGCGCCGACCCAGGCTGCTTTCATCACGCGCGCGTTCGAGGCGCCGCATGAGGGCGTGGAAACCACCCTGGCGCAGATCTGGGCCGACCTTTTGCACGTGCAACAGGTCGGGCGTCACGACCACTTTTTCGAACTGGGCGGGCATTCATTGCTGGCGGTGCAACTGGTGCAGCGCATGCGCCAGGCCGGGTTGCGGGCCGATGTGCAGGTGCTGTTCGGCCAGCCGACCCTGGCCGCACTGGCGGCGGCGAGTGCCGCCAGTGACAGCGAGGTACCGGCCAACCGGATTGCAGCGCACTGCACCCAGATCACCCCGGACATGCTCGCGCTGGCCGAGCTGGACCAGGCGAGTCTGGAGCGCATCGTTGCCGGTATTCCGGGAGGCGCCGCCAATGTGCAGGAAATCTACCCGCTGGCGCCGCTGCAGGAAGGCTTGCTCTACCACCACATCACCGACGAACACGACCCCTACCAGCAACACGCGATATTCAGCTTTGCCCGGCGCGAGCAATTGGACGCGTTTGCCCAGGCCCTGCAACAGGTGATAGACCGCCACGACATCCTGCGCACCAGCCTGGTGTGGGAGGCCCTTGAGCAGCCGATGCAAGTGGTGTGGCGCCAGGCTCACTTGCGCGTCGAACCACTGCGTGAACAGTGTGAGCCCCTGGACTTGCGCCAGGCGCCGCTGATGGCCCTGGAGTATGCCGAAGACCCTCGGCAGCAAGGCTGGACGGCGAGGTTACGCTTCCATCACCTGGTCAATGACGCTACCTCGATGACGGTCCTGGCCAACGAAATCCGCGCCCACATGCTCGGGCAACAGGCGCAGCTTGCGCCGCCGGTGCCTTATCGCAACGTCGTGGCACAGAGTCGCTGTGCGGCGCAGCAGGCCGCCCACGAGGCGTTTTTTCGCGAGCGGTTGGCGGATGTCAGCGAGCCGACCCTGGCGTTCGGTTTACAGGAACATCAGCTGGACCGTACTGAAATCGAAGCCTTCGAACGCTCGGTGACGGCCCCCCTCAACCGGCGTTTGCGGGCGCAGGCCAGTGCGCTGGGTGTGAGCGCCGCGAGCCTGTTCCACTTGGCGTGGGCCCAGGTGCTGGGTTGCATATCCGGCCGCGATGACGTGGTGTTCGGTACGGTGCTGCTGGGCCGCTTGCAGGCGGGCGAGGGCGCTGACCGTGCACTGGGTATGTTTATCAATACCTTGCCGTTGCGGGCGTGCCTGGCCGGCAAGACCGTGGTCGAGGCGTTGGGCGACACCCATGCGCAACTGAGCGCCTTGCTCGTTCACGAGCAAGCGTCCCTGGCGTTGGCGCAACGTTGCAGCAGCGTGACGCCGCTATTCAACAGCCTGCTCAACTATCGGCATACCCCTGGCGACAAGGACTTTGACCTGGTGCCGGGCGTCGCCCTGGTCAGCAGTGAAGACATCGTCAGTTATCCGCTGATGATCAGCGTGGACGATACCGCGAGCGGTTTTCAGCTCAAGGCGATGGCGCCACGCGAGGTCGGTGCCGAGCGTTTGCTGGACTATCTCGACACCGTATTGAACGGGCTGGCGCAGGCACTTGAGCACGCCCCGCAAACGCTTTTGAGCGAGGTGCCGGTGTTACCCGCCAGCGAGTTGCGCAAGCTGTTGGTGGAGTTCAGCCCCGGCAACATCGACTCCCCCACGACTGCCACCCTGCAAGGGTTGTTTGAAGCCCATGCGCGACACACTCCGCAGGCCATTGCGGTACAGGCCGATGCCGGCCAACTGACTTATCGCGAGCTCAACGAGCGCGCCAACCAATTGGCTTTTCACCTGCGCGAGCGTGGGGTGCAAGCGGATTCGCGGGTAGCGTTGTGCGTCGAGCGCGGGTTGGAACTGGTCGTGGGCTTGCTGGCGATTCTCAAGGCCGGTGGCGCCTATGTGCCGCTGGACCCGGGCTTTCCAAGCGAACGCCTGGCCTACATGCTCAAAGACAGTCAACCCGTAGCGCTGCTGGTACACGCGGCTACGCGCGAGTTATTGGGTGAAGTCTCGCTCCCGGTCATCGACTTCGACCGTTGTGCCTGGAGCCACGCACCGACCGGCAACCCCTTGGTTCCCGGCCTGAGCGGCGCCAACCTGGCCTATGTGATGTATACCTCCGGCTCCACCGGTACGCCCAAGGGCGTGATGGTCGAGCATCGCGGGCTGTGCAACCTGATGCAGTGGGCTTGCCGATTGTGCCCGGACGCTGCGGGAGGCGCCTTGCTGCAAAGGGCTCCGTTCAGTTTTGATGGCTCGGTGTGGGAGCTGTTCTGGCCGTTGACCCATGGCATGCGCCTGGTGCTGGCACGCGTTGACGGTCATCGCGACCCGGCTTACCTGGCTGAGGTGATTCGCACGCAGCGCATCACCGTGATCCAATTTGTACCGGCCATGCTGCAGCAATTTCTCGAACTGGAAGCGTCGGCGTTGTGCAGCTGCCTCACCGACGTCTTTTGCGGCGGTGGTGAACTCACCGAAGCCTTGGCCCGCAGCGTCCGGGCGCGCTTGCCCCAGGTACGCTTGCACAACGTCTATGGCCCCACCGAAGCCACGGTCGACAGCTGCATCTGGACCCTGCAACCCGATGCGCCGGTGCCTGCCCTGCAGTTGCCGATCGGGCGGGCCATCAGTAACACCCGCCTTTATGTGCTGGATCAGCACGACAGGCCGGTACCGCTGGGTGTCAGCGGTCAGCTGCATATCGGCGGCGTCGGCGTAGCACGAGGCTACCTGGGGCTGGAGCAAATGACCGCCGAGCGCTTTATCGACAGCCCGTTCGTACCCGGTGATCGGTTGTATCGCACTGGCGACCTGGTGCGTTACCTGCCGGACGGCAACCTGGTGTTCCTGGGGCGCAATGACTTTCAGATCAAGCTGCGCGGCGTGCGTCTGGAGTTGGGCGAAATTGAAGCCTGCCTGGCGGCGCACCCGGCACTGCGTGAAGTGGCGGTACTGATTCGCGATGAACGCCTGGTCGCCTATTTCACCCTGCGCGCCCCGGCGCCGAGCCTGGAGGCCTTGCGTGCCCATGTGCTGGAGCGATTGCCGGAATACATGGTACCGGCCGCCTTTGTGCAATTGAGTGAATTGCCCCTCAACCCCGCCGGCAAGCTCGACCGCAAGGCCCTGCCGGAGCCGGGGTTGGATGCCGTGGTCAGCCGTGCGTATGAGCCGCCGCAGGGCGAGGTGGAAACCGTGATGGCGGGCATCTGGGCCGACGTCTTGAAACTCGAGCGGGTAGGGCGCCACGACCATTTCTTTGAGCTGGGCGGGCATTCCTTACTGGCGGTGAGTCTGGTGGCACGCTTGCGCAAGGCCGGGTTGGAGGTGGATGCACGCAGCTTGTTCAGCCAGCCGACCCTGGCGCAACTGGCGGCCCGTACAACGGCCAGCGTGCAGCGCGTGGAAGCCCCCCAAACGGCCATCCCCCAGCTCAATCGTCGTCGCCGGATCTGAGGATTGGCATGCAGTTTGGGAGGGGGCTTGCTCCCGATGGCCTGCATAGCAGGCCCATTTTTGAGGCCGCTGCGCGGCCTATCGGGAGCAAGCCCCCTCCCACAGTGACCGCGTTAATCCTTAACTAACTGGCATTTGTAGTGGTCATGGCAATCACCATGACGTGCTACTGAGGCGCAGGGACAAACGCCACACTGCCCCCCGAACGCTTCTGAAACAGCCGTTCGCCATTGTCCGGCTGGGTAGTGATGACCTGATGGTCCGCCCCCAAAAACGCCAGCGGCGTCGGGTCTTCCTTGGAATACTGGGCGACAATGATTGTGCGTTGCGGATCGAAGTCCTGGCCGCTGGTTTTTTTCAGCCAGGCCATGAACGCGGCACTGTCGCCCTGGCGCGGGAAGTCCTGGGTTTCGCTGACGTAGTAGAAGGGTTTGGCGCCGTTTTGCCTGCCGTTCTGCAAGTACATCGGCAGTTTGTTGTCCACTTCTACCAACACCATCTGCCATTGGTCCCACGGCGCGGTTTTGACGGCCTCGGCTTGCACGTCTTCGGCGAAACGGGTTACGCCGCCGTTGCCGGTGGTCCAGGGGTAGATCACACCCAGTACCAACAGCAGCAAGCCTGCGGTGAAGCCGAAACCTTTTTGCCAGCGCGGCCAACGGGCCGGCTTTTTCTCCAGGCGCTCGCTCAACCACCAGGCGGCCAGCAACTGCGCAAACGGCACCAGCGGCAGCACGTAATAACTGCGGCGGCTGCCGCTGGCGGTGAAGAATACGAACAGCAGGCCCAGGCCCCACACCAGCCAGCGCACATTGGCTGGCGTCTGGCGCCAGTTGCGCACGGCCAGCCACAGGCCCAGCACCCAGCAAGGTGCCCAGGGCAGGGTGTAGACCGGCAGGTAGATCAGGTAGGTGTAGATCGGTCCCATATGGTCGAAGGGATCGAAGAAGCGCACCACGTTTTCGCGAAACACCAGCTCCAGGCCGCTGGCGCCGTAGGTCGGTGCGCCGTAGAGGTGGGACAGTACAAACGGAATGGCGTAGAACGCTGCGGCGATGACGATGGCTGCCACCAGGCGCAGGTTGAGGTGGCGCTTGTAGCGGTGCTCACTGAGCAGGTGCGGCAATAGCACCAGGCCCGGCAGCACAAAACCGATCAAGCCTTTGAACAGCGAGGTCGCCGCCAGCAGCAGGAAGAACACGGTATAGCGTCCCAGGCGAGTGTCATCCGGCCCGCGCCAGTACCACCACACTGCCGCCAGCACGCCGCACACCGTCAGCACATCCGCCGTGGCCACGCGGGCCCAGAACAGGAAGTAGAACGTGGTCGCGAGCATCCAGCCGGCAATCAGCCCGGTGCCTTTGCGGAACAGGCGTTCACCGATCAGGTACACCAGCCAGATGCTCAACCAGGCCGAGATGACTGACGACAGGCGCAACGACCAAGGGCCCAGGCCCCCCATCAAGTTGGCAAAGCCGGTGATCAGCCAATAGGAGGGCAGGGGTTTGTCGTAATACGGCATGCCCTTGAGGTAGGGGTCGAAGTAATCGCCACTTTGCAGCATCTGCAAGGCGATGTTGGCCCAGCGGGTTTCCGGCCCCCACAGCTCGCGTGCGCCCAGTCCCAGCAGCAGGAGCAGGGCGGAAACGCTCAGCAGCAGCACCAGCGCGCCACGTTCGGTTTTCCAGAAATTCATCGGTTATTCCCGTGGCAGGCACTGCATCAAGGTTGTTGTGGGTAGATGATCATCAGCAGGTCGCCCTTGCGATAGCGTTTGCCACCGGGTGGCAATTGCCCTTCCTCGAGATGTTCACTGGTGTTCTTGACCCGCATCAGTACGCCGACCGAGCCTTGTTTACGTGCATCGGCCAACCAGCCCTGGACACTGGCCAGGTCGACCTTGCGGTGCACCGAGTCGTCATAGCGCAGGCCATAGCGCAACTCGCCTTCGGTGTCATAAATCATCACTTGCGGGCGACGCAGGCGCCACGACAACGCCGATGCCGAGCCCAATTCGTTGCTCAGCAAAGCATGGGTTTGTTGCAATTCATCCAGATGCTCCGCCACGAACTGGTCGGGCATTTCGTTATCCGTGATCATCGCCGGCATGCCCGCCGGCAACAGCGCCACCAGCAAGCCAATGCCCAGGGCCGGCATCGCCCACAAGGTCAGCGGGCGCACCACTTGCAGCAGGTTGGCCAGAATCCAGCCCAGCAGCACGATAAAGGTCAGGGACAGGCTGAACATCTCGGCATGGCTGTTGCCGTACACCGGGTTGCTGACTTGCAGGTAGATCAGCGCCACCATCGCCGTCAGGCCGATCAGGGCGTTGACCACGCCATTGACCAGGATCGAACGTGTCTTGCCTTGCTTGACCAGGTCGATCAAGGCGTGGCCCATCAACAGGGCCAGGGGCAGCAGGCACGGCATGATGTAGGTCGGCAGCTTGCCCTTGCTCAGGCTGAAAAAGGCTAGCGGCAGCAACATCCACAAGGCGAGGAAGGCAATCGCCGGCTGGCCTTTTTCCTTCCAGGTCTTGAGCAGCGTGGCCGGCAACAGCGCCGACCAAGGCAGGCACGCCACTACCATGATCGGCAGGAAGAACCAGATCGGGCGCGCATGCTGGGCGTTGTCGGCGGCGAAGCGGCGGATGTGCTCGTGCCAGAAGAAGAAGCGCCAGAAGTCAGGCTCCTGCACATGAACGGCCAATACCCAGGGCAAGCACACCAACGCGGCGACCAGCACCGCCAACGGGCCATAGCGCAACAGCTCGCCTACACGGCGCTGCCACACCAGGTATGGCACGGCGATCAGGACCGGCAACAGCCACGCCAGGAAACCCTTGGTCAGGAAGCCCATGCCACAGGCGACGCCCAGCAATGCCCAGGCGCCGAGCCGCCCGCGAGTAGTGCGGCTGTCCAGGGCAAACCACAGGGCAACCAGGCTCAGGTTGACCCAGAACGTGAATTGGGGATCGAGGTTGGAGTAGCCCGCCTGACCGGCCACCAGGCCAAAGCTCATGTAGAGCAGGGCGCAGGCGAAGCTCTTGCGTGGGTCATTCCACAGGCGGCGGGCGATCAAGTAGGCCAGTAACACACTCAGGCCCGTGGTGAGCACCGAGGCGATGCGCACACCGAACAGGTTTTCGCCAAACACGGCCTGGCCGATGGCGATCAGCCAATAACCGCCGGCCGGTTTCTCGAAATAACGCAACCCCATGAAGTGCGGCGATACCCAGTTGCCGCTCATGAGCATTTCCTGGCTCACCTGGCCGTAGCGGGTCTCATCCGGGATCCACAGGCCGTGCAAGCCCAGCGGCAACAAAAAGAAAATGGCAAAGCCGAGCAAAAACAGCGGCAGAGGTTTCAACCGGGTCATGAACACGTCGCTCCTTGACGTTTAATGGCGGGCCACGAGTGTAATGAATTCATAGAACAAAGCATCACAATGTTCACTAAGCGGTGGGGGAAAGTCATAACGTCCTTAACTAACGGGCGCGATTAAACATGCCAGAAGAGGGCTGTCGTTTGGCTGAACACAACAGGTGCGAATATGTAAAAAAGTGTATTTAAAGTTGTTTCAGAGCCGCCGCCCATTCCTCAGTTTTCATCGAACCCACCGCCTTGAGCTTGCCGTTTGGCAAGACCTCTACGAACAGTGCACTGCCATACTCGGCCGCATCGGCGTGGGGGTAACCCAGCTCTGTCTGGAGATCGCTGATGCAGCCACTGTGGGTCACCATGATCAAGTTGCGGCCAGGCTGTTTATGAGTGAGCAATTCTTCGCCCATGGCTTTGCCGCAGATGGCCGAAGGGGTCGATGACAATGTTGCCTTGCCGAACATGAATTGCGTGGTCTGTGCGGTGCGCGTCGCGGGGCTGGCGAGCACATCGGTATTTTCCATGCCCAGGGTATTGAAGGCTTTGCCCAGGGCGGTCGCCTGTTGGCTGCCGTTGATCGTCAGGCCTTCGGCCGGTCCGAAACACGGGTTGCTGGAGCGATCGCAGCGCTCTTCATGGCGTACCAATACGATCAGGTCGCCGTTGCGCCAACTGGCCAGGACCCCGGAGGTCACCAGGCGGTTGCCGACGCCAAGGTCAACAGGGGTTGTAGGCCAGAACAGGAAGCCGGCCAGCAGCAGGCCGATAACGGCGACACAGGCCAATGACAATCGAGCTTTTTTCCAGCGCTTTAACATTGCCCCATTGGATTGGGATTTGCTCAGGGTTACGTCAGCCACGCTGTTCACCATCGTCACTATTATTGTGTTGTAAAAAACAGGCGCAACTAATCGGCGGGTGCCCGTAGTGGAGCAAAAGCCTGTCACAGGGCTGCTGTCTTTTAGCTGAACACGTAGATGTTAAGAAGGGTCGATGGCAGCAACTAACAAGTTGCCGGCAGTTGACGCTTGGCGGGCAATTTAGAGAGGTGAGGGTGGGCAAGCAGTGAAATCCATGTGAAAAATTTGCGTGAGGCACGCAGGCAGCCGTTATTCTCGTTTGGAATCCTTCAAACGAGCGTTCTTATGTTGCAGGTGCAAGGTGTTCGCAAAAACTACGCCACGCCCCAAGGACCGCTGACGGTACTGGCCGGGGTGGACCTATGCCTGACTGAGCGTAGCAGCCTGGCGTTGATGGGCGAGTCGGGCAGTGGCAAAAGTACCTTGCTGCATCTGATAGCCGGCCTGGATCGCGTCGACGCGGGCAGGATTGAGGTCGGTGGATTGCGCCTGGAGCAACTCAGTGAAGGGCAACTGGCCCAGTGGCGTCGAACCGAAATCGGCCTGGTGTTCCAGCAATTCAACTTGATCGGCAGTTTGCGCGTGGAGGACAACCTGGCGTTCCAGGCGCGTCTGGCTGGGCGTTTTGATCCGCATTGGCAGGCGCAGTTGGTAGAGCGCCTGGGCCTGGGCGATTTGCTCAAGCGTTACCCCGAACAATTGTCCGGCGGCCAGCAACAACGGGTCGCGGTGGGACGGGCGCTGGCCTCTCGACCGGGCTTGCTGCTGGCCGATGAGCCGACCGGCAATCTGGATGAAGCCACCAGCGATGAGGTGCTGCAATTACTCCTGGACCTGCTGCGTGACAGCTCCACCAGCCTGTTGATGGTCACCCACAGCCCACGCATCGCTGCACGGCTCGAGCACCAAGTGGTGCTGCATCGCGGCCGCGTCGTGCCCGCGGACGCCCGTTGAGATGGCCGTGTTTTATTGGGCGTTGCGCGCACTGCTGAGCCATTGGCGACGTCATCCCGTGCAGTTCTTCAGCGTGTTGACCGGCTTGTGGCTGGCCACTGCGTTACTGACTGGGGTGCAGGCGCTTAACAGTCAGGCGCGGGACAGCTATGCCCGCGCCAGCCAACTGATCGGCGGCGAACCCCAGGCCAGTTTGAGCGCGTTGGACGGCAGCGGTTTTGCGCAGACATTGTTCGCCGAACTGCGCCGTGCCGGCTGGCCGGTTTCGCCGGTGGTGCAGGGGCGCGTGGTGCTCAAGGGGCATGAAAGCCAGCGCCTGCAGTTGATGGGCATTGAACCGTTGTCGTTGCCCGGCAGTGGTAGCGTGGCCGGGCAACACTTGAGCCAGGCGCAAATGCTCGCGTTCTTCGAGCCGCCGGGGCGCACCTGGATTGCCGCGCAAACCTTGCAGGCGCTCGGCTTGCACGAGGGCGCGCAGCCGCTGACGGCAGACGGGCAAGCGCTGCCGCCGTTACAGGTGCAGCCGGACATGGCCCCCGGCATGCTGCTGACCGATATCGGGTTTGCCCAACCGTTGCTGGCGATTCCTGGGCGACTCTCGCGTTTGTTGTTGGACAAGCACTTCGCCGCAACCCATCCCACGCCCCCGGTCCCATTGCAGCTCAAGCAAGGTGAAGATAACAACCTCGCACGCCTGACCGAGAGCTTTCACCTGAACCTCGACGCACTGGGTTTTTTGTCGTTTGTCGTGGGCTTGTTTATCGTCCACGCCGCCATCGGCCTGGCCCTGGAACAGCGCCGTGGTCTGCTGCGCACCTTGCGCGCCTGTGGGGTCAGCGCGCGGATGTTACTCGTCAGCCTCGGCGTGGAACTTGGCGTGCTGTCGTTATTCGGCGGTGTGCTGGGCGTTGCCAGCGGGTATCTGCTGGCCAGCCTGTTGCTGCCGGATGTGGCCGCCAGTTTGCGTGGGTTGTATGGCGCCGAAGTGGCGGGGCAACTGAGCCTGAGCCCGGCCTGGTGGTTGAGCGGGTTGGGCTTGAGCCTGATGGGGGCCTTGCTCGCGGGGGCCGGCAGCCTGTGGCGGGCGGCGCGCTTGCCACTGTTGGCATTGGCCAACGCCCAAGCCTGGCATGAGGCCCATGGGCGCTGGCTGCGACGCCAGGGTTGGGTCGCGGCGGCGACGCTGCTGATCGCACTGCTGGCGCTGTGGTTGGGTGACAGCCTGGCCGCCGGCTTTGTGCTGATGGCGGCCTTGCTGCTGGGCGCCGCGCTGGGGTTGCCGGTGCTGCTCAATGGGGTGTTGAAGGCCGTGCTGGGGCGCAGCCGTTCCGTGCTCGGCCAGTGGTTTCTCGCCGATTGTCGCCAGCAGCTGCCGGCCTTGAGCCTGGCACTGATGGCATTGCTGTTGGCCCTGGCGGCGAACATCGGCGCGGGTTCCATGACCTCGGGGTTTCGCCATACTTTCAACAACTGGCTGGAACAACGCCTGACCGCCGAGCTGTACATCAACCCGCAAACCCCGGCCCAGGCTTCGCAACTGGGCACCTGGCTGGCGCAACAGGCGCTGGTGCAGACAGTGCTGCCCACCTGGCAGGTCGCGGTGCAATTGCAAGGCTGGCCGGCGGATGTGTTCGGCGTGGTCGATGACCCGACTTATCGCCAGCACTGGCCGTTGCTGGAGGCGGTGAACGAACCCTGGAACCACTTGCACCAGGACAACAGCCTGATGCTCAGCGAACAATTGGCGCGGCGCCTGCACGTGCAGTTGGGCGACGCCGTTGACATCCCCACGCCGCAGGGTCTGTGGTCACCCAAAGTGGTGGGGATCTACGCCGACTACGGCAACCCCAAGGGCCATGTGCTGGTCAATGCCCAGCACCTGTTGGCGCATTGGCCGACGCTGTCGCCTGCACGCTTCAACCTGCGTGTGGCACCGCACAACGTGACGCCGCTGGTGCAGGCGGTGCAGCGCGAATTTGGCCTCGACGACAGCCGCATCGTTGACCAACAGCAACTCAAGGGCTGGTCCAGCCAGGTCTTCGAACGCACCTTCGCGGCGACCGCCGCGCTGAACAGCCTCACCCTGGGGGTGGCGGGCGTGGCGCTGTTCATCAGCCTGCTGACCCAGAGTCAAAGCCGCCTGGGCCAGCTTGCACCGTTGTGGGCGCTGGGGGTGACACGCAGGCAACTGATGTTGCTCAACCTGGGCCAGACCTGGTTGCTGGCGGTACTCACGTTGATCCTGGCATTGCCCTTGGGGCTGCTGCTGGCGTGGTGCCTGGATGCAGTGATCAACGTGCAGGCGTTCGGCTGGCGCCTGCCGTTGCAGGTGTTCCCGGGGCAGCTCGCGCAGTTGCTCGGGCTGGCGCTGTTCGCGACCTTGCTGGCGTCGGCCTGGCCTCTTTGGCAGTTGTATCGCAGCCGCCCGGCGGACTTATTGAGGACCTTTGCCGATGAAGATTAGAGCGTGGCTGTGGGCGGCGTTGCTCCTGTTGAGTGCGTGCGATAAAGCCCCCGCGCCCGAAGAAAGTTTCGCCGGCCTGGGTAGCGATGCGGCGGATTTTGCCCAAGTGGTGCCCGGCAAGGTCTTCAGTTTTCCCGAGGATCACGGCCCCCACCCAGGCTTTCGCATCGAATGGTGGTACGTCACCGCCAACCTCAAGGACGCGCAAGGCAACGTGTTCGGCGTGCAATGGACGCTGTTTCGCAACGCCTTGAAAGCAGGCCCCACCGAGCCGGGCTGGCACGACTCGACGATCTGGCTTGGCCACGCCGCCGTCACCACCGCTACCCGGCATTACGCCGCCGAACGTTTCGCCCGTGGCGGCGTCGGCCAGGCGGGCGCCCAGGCTGTGCCGTTCAGCGCCTGGATCGACGACTGGAACTTCGCCACCCGCCCTGGCGTGGCGAGCGCGCTGGCAGAGATGCAGCTCCAGGCCAGTGGTGCGCAATTCGCCTACGACCTGCACCTGACCAGCCAACGCCCGCTGGTGCTGCAAGGCGACAACGGCTACAGCCGCAAATCCGACCAGGGCCAAGCCTCTTACTACTACAGCCAACCGTTTTTCATGGCTGACGGCCGTGTCACCCTCGACGGCAAAACCTACCAGGTCAGTGGCCCCGCCTGGCTTGATCGCGAATGGAGCAGCCAGCCCCTGGCCGCCAGCCAGACCGGCTGGGATTGGTTCTCCCTGCACCTGGACCGAGGCGAGCAGTTGATGGTGTTCCGCGTTCGACAGACAGACGGCGCGGGCTACCTGACCGGCACCTGGATCGATTCACAGGGCCGCACCCAGACTTTGCACAACGCCGATATCCAACTCACCCCGCTGAACACCACCCACATCGACGGGCGCCGGATTCCCACACGCTGGTCGCTGAAAATCCCCGGCAAACAGCTGGATATCACCCTTGAAGCGGTCAACCCCAAGGCATGGATGAACCTGAGTATTCCGTACTGGGAAGGGCCGGTGAAGTTAGAGGGTGGGGCGGGGTATCTGGAGATGACCGGGTATTGAGTGAAGTCTCCTGCAAGTTCGAAGGAAAGCCTCCTACGATGCATTCAGAAAAATACTGTACATCCATACAGTTTTGTCCTACAGTCCATTCCAGGTGACAGGACGTCACCCGTCACCTGAGCTTCAATTTTTTAACTATGGATGGATAAAAAATGAAATCGAAAAAAAGCCTGATCCTGGGCGCGGCCATGATGGCTGCCTGCTTCACCTCGGCCTCTGCCCTGGCCGACGTAACCCTTCCTAAACTGACCCCTGGTACGGTCAACCAAGCTGTGGTTGACGCGCTCAAACCTGGCGGCAAGATCGAGGCGGTACCGGTCTCGGCCGAGCTTCGGCAAAAACTGCTGGACGCGATGAAGGGCAAGGCCAAGGCGGTGACCAAGAACGCCAAAGCCGCACCGTTCAACACCGCCGTCGGCGAGTTGAAAAAGCCGAGCCAGGCTCAGCTGAAAAGCGCGGCCGTTGCCGATTTTGTACCGCTGTTTCCGACCCTGGACATCAACACCCTCTACACCATTGACCAAGTGCAGACGGGCCAGGATTTCACCTACCACTTCAACCTGCCGCAAAACGCGCGGGCGGTGGTGCAGTTGATCGACCAGAGCGCCGGTGCCGATATGTCGCTGAGCCTGTTCGTGGATGACGGCCAGGGCAACCCGCAGTTGGTGGCAACGTCCGACAACCCAGGCAGCGCCGATGAATACCTGACCGGCATCCTGCCGGCCGGTGATTACTACTGGTTCATGCTGGCCAAGACCGCCAACAACGCGCAGTTCAGTTTCGGCGTGGCGGTGGACACCAATATCGACGCCTTCGAACCCAACGACACCGCGCAGACTGCGTTTGTATTGCCGGACTCGATGAACAAGGTCAGTGGCAACCTCGATAACGCCAGCGATGTCGATTATTTCGATTTCAAGGCCGTGCGTGGCCAGAGCGTGAGCATGTACCTGGCGGGCGATGAGAGCGGCAGCCGCAACCAGTGGATCTTCGACCGCTTCGACGGGGTGAATTGGGTGCCTGTACCGGCCGGTTCCACCTCTACCTACCCGAGCGTTGCGCCCGGCACCACGGTCAAGGTGCGGGTACGTGCCAACCCGGCCGTGGCGCAGGACCCGAGCAAGTATTACCAACTGAGCCTGGGTTCCACGCCCCGTCTGGATACGCACGACGTGAAGGGTGACAACATCGTGCGAGTGCCGGTGAGTGAGATGCCGCTGGCCACGCAAACCGCTCGCGTGCTGAACTGGTCGACCAAATGGTCGGACTCCACCGGTGCGCCGCTGCTCGGTGTCACCCCGGTGCTGCGCGTGGATAACCACTTCATCGACTTGAACTACCGCTGGGTCGACTACACCGCGACCACCAACAGCGCCGGCGTGTCCCAGGCTTCGGCCAACATCGGCACCTGCTTCGGTGATTACAGCACCGTGATCAACGACAGCAGCACCGGCGTTCCGTACAAGTGGGCGACCACCTATAACCAGGGTGGCTGGCGCATCGAGCTGGCCGAGTTCCCCGGTGTGGGCGTGGGCGGGAACAATGTGCAATACGTGAGCCTGGGGCATATCTGCACCCAGACCATTATTCACTGATCCCACGGCGTCAATCAAAAGGGGGCAGCCTTGGCGGGCTGCCCCTTTTTTGTCATTCGGGGTTGAGTGCCAGTTTCAGGGGCAGGCGCGCCAGGCTCGTGTTCGTCAACGAACCCAGGTACAACCAGTTGCCATATTCCCGCGCGGTGGTGATGGGCGAATAGTTGCCCGCACTGCCATCCTGCAGGTTGGCGATCACCTTGCCCTCGGTATCCAGCCCCAGCACAAAGGCTTTGCGCTCGACGGGCTTGGGCACCACCATCAGGGCACGCACCATCACTTTACGCAGTGAGGGATAGCCGGCGAAAGCATCCAGCAAAGGGTTGCGCGGTGAATACAGGGCGACCCAGAAGCGCTCGTGACCGTTGAAGCTGAGGTTGTCCGGCAGGCCGGGGAGGTTGTCGATAAACAGGTCGTGGCTGCCGCTGCGTTCGCCCTTGAGCCAATAGCGGCTGATGCGGTAGGCACCGGTCTCATTGACCAGCACGTAATTTTCGTCCGGGCCCAATGCCACGCCGTTGGCGAACTGCAGGTGATCGAGCAGCACTTCGGTGGTGCCGTGGCTGAAGTCATAACGCAGCAGGCGCCCGTCAGCGCCGTGCTCAATCACCGCTTCGCCATCCTGGCCGTAACCCCAGCGGCTCGACGCGTCGCTGAAGTAGGCATAACGTCCTTCGGCATCCACGACCACGTCATCGGTAAAACCCAAGGGCACGCCATTGGCGCTGGTGCTCAAGGTCGTGAGTTGGCGGGCGCCATCCAGGGCGAGCAGGCCCTTGATGCCATCGGCAATGATTAAGCGCCCATCCGGGTGCAGCGCCATGCCCAGCGGTCGCCCACCGGTATTGGCCAGTACTTCCAGGGTCTGGCTGTCGGGCGCGGTACGAATGATCCGTCCGTCATGCAAGCCACTGATCAGCAAACCCTGGGCATCCAGCACCAAAGCCTCGGGCCCGGGGATGTTTTGTGCGCCGACTTTCTGGACATGCTTCAGCCGCTGGTTTTCGGCATACACCCCGTCTTTCAATGAAGGCGCCTTGGGCGGCGTCCAGTTGACCGGCTGGACTTTGGTCGGCATCAGCAGCAGAAAAGCGATCACCGCCAGAACCAGCACGAACAGCAGATGACGCAGTTTTTTGGGACGGGTACTCATGACGATTCCTGGTTGTCGTGGGGGGCCGGCTCCCAATGCAGGGTGCCGAACAGGTAGTCCATCAGCGGTAGCACAATGTTGAAATTACGCCCCTGCATCAACTCACGGCGATGATGCAGGGCATGCAGCCGGTGCATCTGGCGCACCCATGGTAGGCGTGCGATGGGATGGGCAGCGGGCAGGTGCTCGCAGGCGTGAAACACTTCGTAAAGTAAATACCCAAGGATCATGCAGGCGGCAAACAGCCCGGCGACGTTGGGGTTCAGTGGTGTGAGCAACCACCAGGCGGGGAGAGTGATGACCAGGCTGTGCAGCACGATCAGCCAGGCCGGGAACAGGATCACGCGCCAGTCCCTGGGGCTGCTGTAGGTCATGAAGCCGGGGGTGAAGAAACTGTGGTGATCGCCCGTATGGCGTGCGTAGAACAGCCGGGCGAAGGCGTGCTTGTGATGGCCCAGGTGACGGTGGACCAGGTAGATGCAGAGGTTGAAGAACACCAGCGTCAGCGGGACGGTCAGCCATTCAAGCGGGCTGATACGCTCGAGGGAGGCCCCGGCCAGGATGATGCAGAAAATGCCGTAGCCCAACACGAAACCGGCGTGCAGCCAGGGGTGGTAATGGCGGCTGACTCCGGCACGGTAGCGGGCGCGGAAGGCTTCGGTGGGATGGGCCATGGTGGGCAGCTCGGTGTTTTTTGTTGGAACGTCAGCTTAGTTGGTGCTCGAAATTGTGCGAGTTTTTGCAGGTGACGCGATCGGAGTGTGGGAGGGGCTTGCCCAACCGGTCAGTTGAGGCGCAACGCTGTCACTGTGGCGAGGGAGCTTGCTCCCGCTGGACTGCGCAGCAGGCCCAGTCTTTTCAAACCCAAAGCTGGGGTCGCTACGCGGCCCAACGGGAGCAAGCTCCCTCGCCACAGGTTACCCGTTGTCCGCTCTCTCGCTTGACTGACCGGCATTGGGGCTTACCCCCGATTGCGGTGTGTCAGCTACAGGTATTGGTTGATTCACATCAGTGGGTCCCAGCGCTGCGACCAGTCACTTTCGACCTTGACCACCCCGCGCAACAATTCCAGCGCCTGTTGCAACACCGCCGAATCCCGCGCCCGTGAATACACCAGGTAAGTCGGGAAACTGAACTCCGGCGCCTTGGGCACGCGTTGCATCACGCCGCTGTCCAGGTAGCTCTGCACGACGCGGGTGCGGAAGTAGCCGGCGCCGCCATTTTCCAGGATGTATTGCAGCGCCAGTGGCCCGAGGTTGAAGCTCAAGGCGGCACGCGCCTTGTCGGGCAGAGCGGCGTCGTGCTGCTGGCGAAAGCCCGGGCCCCAGTCGATATACACGTACGGCGCAGGCTTGCTCACCAGTTGCACCAGGATCAGTTTCTCTTCCAGCACCTGCTCCACCTGCAAACCCGGCCAGTACTGCGGCTGGAATACCAGGGCGGCATCCAGCACGCCCAATTCCAGTTGACGCAGCAGGTAGTCGCCTTCGCCTACTTCGGTACGCAGCGCGTACCCCGGAATCTGTTCGCGCAGCACCCGCGCCCAGCCGAGCATCAACGGGGTGCACAGGCTGACCTCGCCACCGATATGCAGCACGTTGCGATAGCCGTCGGGCAACGGCAGGTCGCGCCGCGCCGCTTCCCAGGTTTGCAGCAACTGGTTGGCGTAAACCACAAACGCCTCGCCATCAGCGGTCAACCGCGCACCGGCGCGATTGCGCACGAACAGCGTGCTGCCCAACTGGCTCTCCAGGCTTTTGACCCGGGCGGTAATGGCGGTCTGGGTAACGTGCAACTTCTCGGCTGCGGCGGCCAGGCTGCCGCAGCGGGTGATTTCGAGGAAGGTGCGTGCCAGTTCGATATCCATGAAGGCTCCCGGGAAAGAATGGGGGGCATTGTAGAACTGATCAGTGGCAGGTCAACGCACGCTGTCGTGGGGTTACTCCCAATGGCCAGTGTCGAGGCAACGCGCCGAAGGCGGCGGGTGCTTGCCATAAACCAGAAAATCCCCCAGCCAACGGGCCACACACCCATCGCTGCCGGATCGGGCCGTCTCCTTGAGCAGCAACTGCTCGACACCCGTAACGCCCGGTTCTCCCGGCCGGGTGTTGACCAGCACCATGCGTGCAACGCGCTCGGGAAACAGCGCGCCGTAACGATTGCCGAGCCGGGTGCCCTGGGCGTTGCCCAGATAATGCAGTTGGGCCTCGCCCAATTGTTCGCGCACATACTCCAGGTCTCGCGCGGCCTGTTCGATTGCGTTCGGGGCGTTGAGGTCACGCAGGCTCAATTCGATCACATCATAGCGGTCGACCAGTGTGCGATAGGCCGGGGTGGCATAAGACTCCCAGCGGCTGGCCAACTGCTGGGCAAACGTGGTGCGCTTGGAGGTTTGCGGCTCGCCGGCCTGGATGAAGACCACGCCTTCACGGTTGAGCGGTTGCCGCGCACCGACGCGGGTGAGGTTCAGGCGCACACGGCCACGTGCGGGGGCGGCGTGGTCGCGCGGGACGCTCACCTGGCCGCATTGGGTGCGTTCAAGCACCTCGGGATCCAGTCGTTCAAAAGCCGGGAGGGGGCAGTCCAGCAGCCAGTCAATCGCGGTGGGCGCGATCAGCGGTTGCGCATGGGGCACTGCTGCCATCAGCCACAAGCACGCACCCGCCAGGCTGGTTACAAGAACACTGGGTTTCATCGAGAGGTCCCGGGCAGCCATGTGATGGCGGCTTTTTTACCAAGGACCTGGGGTCATAAAATGTAGGCAGAGAAAACGGTTTGTGTAAGAAACAGGAGTTTCGTTTATCGGATATCTGTACTCCATCCGCCACCCAATGCTTTGTACAAGGCAATGCTGGCTTGCACGCGCGACAGCCGCAGTTGCACGTTCAAGTCCTGGGCGGCGTACAGCGTGCGTTGGGTTTCCAGAACCGTCAGCAGGTCTTCCGCGCCGGCCTGGTAGCGGCTTTGCGAGATCTGGAAGGCCGTCTGGGCCTGTTGCAGTTCTTCGGCTTGCCACTGGCGCTGCTGGTCCAGGCGCGTGATGCTGCTGAGGGCTTTTTCCACATCGGCAAAGCCGTTGATGATCGCGCCTCGGTAAGCCTGCAGCAGCTCATCCTGGCGCGCGCGGGCTTTGTCGCGTTCGGCGGTCAGACGGCCATGGTTGAAAATCGGTGCGACCAGCCCGGAGGTCAGGTTGTAGAACGGGCTGCGCAGAATCTCTTCTGCCTTGGACGAGCCCGAGCCCAGGGTCGCGCCCAGGGTCACGGTGGGCAGCATCGCCGCGCGGGCCACCGTGATGTCGGCACTGGCCGCCGCCAGTTGCGCTTCCGCCTGGGCGAGATCGGGACGGCGGCTCAATAGCTGGCTGGGCACCCCGGCGCCGATGGCCGGCCAAGTCAGGCTTTGGAACGCTTCGTTGCCCAGGTCCAGGGTTTGCACCGGCTGGCCGAGCAGCGCGGCGAGGGTAATCCGGGATTCCTCGGCCAGTTGTTGGATCAACGGCAACTGCCGCTGCTGGCTGGCCACCAGGCTTTTCTGCTGGGCCAGTTCCAGGGCGGTGGCGGAGCCTGAGTCAAAGCGGGTTTGCACCAGGTTCAGCACGTTGCGCGCATTCGCCAGGTTCAGCTCGGCGATCTGCAGGCGTTGGCGTGCGGCCAGGGTTTGCGCGTAGCGGTCGGCCACATTGCTGAGCAGCGTCAGTTCCACGGTGGCCTGGTCGAACTCACTGGCGCGCAGTGTGTACAGCGCACTGTCCCGGGCGGCGGCGCGGCCACCCCAGAAGTCCAGCTCATAACTGGCGGTGAGGTTGGCGCCGAAATTGTCCACGGTGTTGTTGTTTTCGGTAGCATCCAGCGACGAGTTACCGCTGCCGTGCAGCAGTTTTTCACGGCTGGCGCTCAGGTTGAATTTAACTTCAGGCAACAACGGCGCCCCGGCTATTACGGCACTGGCCTGCGCCTGGCGCACCCGTGCCATGGCGGCGGCCACGTCGAAACTGTCACGGCGCGCCTGATCGATCAGCCGGTTGAGTGACACGCTGCCAAACTGCGTCCACCAACGCTGGTTGCTTGCTTGCGCGGCCTCACGTTCCGCGTACTGCCAGGCAGTCGGCGGCGCGATGCCGTTGTCCACGGCCGGCGGGCTGCCGGCGCAGGCGCTGAGCGCCAGGCACAGGCTGAGCACGGATAGCGGGAAGGGTTTATTCACTGGTCAACGCCTTAACCGGATCGAGCCGGGCTGCTTTACGGGCCGGCATAAAGCCGAATACGACACCGGTGACCAGCGCACAGCCAAACGCACCCGCCACCGCCACCAGGGAAAACTGCACCGCCACCTGCGCCAGCACCAACACGCCGCCCACCAGCAGCGCCAGGCCGATACCGCACAGGCCGCCGACCACCGAGAGCATCACCGCCTCGGTGAGGAACTGGCGCAGGATGTCGCGCTGGCGCGCACCGGTCGCCATGCGGATACCGATTTCACGGGTGCGTTCGCGCACGGTCATCAACATGATGTTCATCACGCCGATGCCACCCACCAGCAGCGAAATGGCGGCAATCGAGCCCAGCATCAGCGACAGGGTGTTCTGCGTGCGCGCTTCGGCCTGGATCATCGCGGCGTTGTTGGTCAGGTGATAGTCGGGCTTGCCGTGGTGCAGGCGCTTGAGCAATTGGTCAATGGCCTGCTCGGCGTCGTGTACCCGGCTGGCGTCGGCGGCGGCGATCACCACGTATTCCGGGTTGTAGCTGCCAAACAGGCGGATGCTGGCGGCGGAGTAGGGGATGGCGATGCGGTCGTCACTGTCTTTGTTGCCGGAACTGGAGCCCTTCTCCTGAAGTACGCCCACCACCTGGAATGGCACGTTTTCGATCAGGATGTATTGGCCGATGGGGTTGATCAAACCTTTGAACAACTTGTCGCGCACGCGGGCGCCGATCACCGCCACCGTGGCGGCGTTGCGTTCATCGGCTTCGGTGAAGTAGCTGCCTTCCACGACCGGCCAGTTGAAAATGCCCGGGAATTGCGTGTCGTTGCCGCCCACATAGGCCATGTAGTCAATATTGCCGAAGCGCACGCCGGCTTCGGCGCCGTTGACCGGCATGATGCGCTTGACCTGCGGCAGCGTGGCCAGCGCCGCCACGTCCTGCGGGGTAATGATGCCCAGCGGTGTACGCGGGTTCGGCGACGAACCACTGACATACAAAATGTTCGAGCCGAATGCGCCCATTTGCGCCATCACCTGGCGCTTGCTGCCTTCGCCCACCGCCAGCATCACCACCACCGAGGCGACGCCGATGATGATCCCCAGCAAGGTCAGGGCCGTGCGAAATCGGTTGATCCACATCACCCGCCACGCCGCCCGTACGGCGTCGAGCAGCTCGGCCTTCCAGGCGCCGTTGTGTTCGGCGCCGTCGGCCAGGCGCTGGCGCAGGTCCACCGCTTGCAGGGCGCCGGCCGTAAGAGTGGGGGCGGAGCTGTCGGCCTCGGCCGAGTCACTGATGATCAGGCCGTCGCGGATCTCGATGATACGGTTGGCGCGTGCGGCCACATCACGGTCGTGGGTGATCAGGATCACCACGTGGCCCTGGCTCGCCAGCTCGTCCAGCAGGCTCATCACCTCGGCGCCGCTGTGGCTGTCGAGGGCGCCGGTGGGCTCGTCGGCGAGGATGATATGCCCGCCATTCATCAGTGCCCGGGCAATCGACACGCGTTGCTGCTGGCCACCGGAAAGCTGGTGCGGACGGTTGCCGGTGCGCTCGGCCAGGCCCAGGCGAGTGAGCAGGGCATGGGCCCGCGCATGGCGTTCATCGGCACTGATACCGGCGTAGATCGCCGGCATCTCGACGTTTTCCTGGGCGGAGCCCGACGGGATCAGGTGATAACCCTGAAACACAAACCCGAACGCCTCGCGGCGCAGCCAGGCCAAGGCGTCGCTGTCCAGGTGCGCGACATTTTCCCCGGCGAACAGGTACTCGCCTTCGGTGGGTCGGTCGAGGCAACCGAGGATATTCATCAACGTGGATTTGCCGGAACCGGACGCACCGACGATGGCGACGAACTCCCCGGCATGAATCGACAGGTCGATGCCGCGCAGCACGTCGACTTGCGGGCTGTCACCGCCGCCGTAGGATTTGCGGATGTGCTTGAGTTCGATCAGGGGCGTGCTCAACTCAGCCCCCGTTGCTGTCGGCGGGGCCGATCAACAGGTGCTCGCCTTCGCGCAAGCCGTCCAGCACCTCGACACGCAGGCGGTCGCTGATGCCCAGGCGGACTTCGCGGTCCTCGATAGCGCCGTTTTTCGCCACGACCCGGGCGATCTGCCGGTCGGCACTGGCGGTGCCTTGCAGGGCGGCAACGGGCACGGTCAGCGCATCCTTGACTTGGCCGGCGACGAAAAATACCTGGGCGGTCATCTCGGCCATCAGCGCGTTGTCGGCGTTGTCCACATCCAAAAGCACCGTATACAGCACCACACGGCCACTCCCGCTTTTGCTCGTGCTGCTGGGGCTGCCACCGCCCTGGCTGGTCTCATTGAGGGGCTTGGGCGGGATCGGCAGGATCTGTCGCACGGTGCTGGTCCAGCGTCGATTGCCGCCGCTCAGCGTGGTGAAGTAGGCCGTCATGCCGGGCTTGACGTGGCCGATGTCGGCTTCTGAAACCTCAGCCCACACCGTCATCGGCGACAGCTTGGCGATCCGCAGGATCAAGGGTGTTTGTTGCTGGGCATTGAGCGTCTGGCCGACGCGTGCGTCCACGGCGACCACGGTGCCATCCATCGGCGCGAAGATCCGCGTGTAACCCAACTCGGCTTCGTCGCTGCGCAGGCTGGCCTGGGCCTGGCGAATCTGCGCCTGGAACATCTCGACCCGCGCCTGGGTGGCACTCAGTTCGGCCTGGGCGGTTTGCACATCTTCCTCACGGGTGGCGTTGCCGGCGGCCAGGCGTTGCTGACGCTGGTACTTCTGGCGTGCCAGGGCATGCTGGGCTGTTTGTTCCTGCAACTGGGCCTTGAGGTTTTCGATGGCGTAGCGGCTGGCATCGAGCTTGGCTTTTTGCGTGGACGGGTCGATCTCCACCAGCAGTTGGCCGGCCTTGACCTGATCACCGGCTTCTACGTGGATCTTCTGGATCTGCCCGGAAGCCTGGGCGCCAACGTCGACATAGCGCCGGGGTTGCAAGGTGCCGAGGGCGGTGACGCTGTTTTCGATACTGCCGCGGGTGACGGTGACGGTCGCGTAAGTGTCACGGCCCGGGGGAAGGGCCTGCCAGGCTGCGGCCGCGATGATGGGAATCAGGCACGCTGCGATAAGCAGGGCGCGTCGGGCAGGTCGAGGGCGTTTCATGCTTGTGTTCCAGCCAGTCAAGATCGGGGCGCAGTCGCGCAGAGCTGACAGTTAAACGAGGAAATTGGCCGGAGATTTAGCCGGTTACACAAGCAGTTACAGGTTCGGTGAAGAAAAAAAATGACCGTTGAGGCGAGAGCTGTTTAAAAGTAGATGAGAATTACTATAAATTGCACGCTCTCAAACTGCTATCACTGAACAGTCGCACTTGCCGGTGCGCGCACCTAATGCCGCCACGGGTCTGTCGGGAGTCATGTTGGAAAACTACTATCGCGAGCTGGTGTGTTTCCTCAACGCCAAGCTGGGCAACCGCCAGGTGGCCGAGGATGTGGTGCATGACGCGTATGTCCGGGTGTTGGAACGCTCCAGTGACACGCCGATCGAGCAGCCGCGCGCGTTTCTGTACCGCACGGCACTGAACCTGGTGATCGACGGCCATCGACGCAATGCCCTGCGTCAGGCCGAACCCCTGGAGGTGCTGGACAGCGAAGAGCGTTTCGCCACGGACTCGCCGCACATCAGTCACGACCGCGGGCAGCGCCTGGAAATGCTCGAGCGTGCCCTGGCCGAATTGCCGGCCGCCTGCCGCGACAGCTTCCTGCTGCGCAAACTCGACGGCTTGTCTCACCTGCAAATCGCCGAGCGCCTGAACATTTCCCGCGCCCTGGTAGAAAAGCACATCGTCAATGCCATGAAGCATTGCCGGGTGCGAATGCGCGAGTGGGAAGCACACTGATCGCTGATCAGTTAAATTTTATTTCACTGTCCTCGTTTCCTATCAACACACGACCTGATGTGCGGGTCGCGAAGGTATTCCCGCCCCACCGCCAGGGGCTTATCCAGAGGACACTGGAATGACACAGGCAATTGCTTCGGCTGCGGTTCACGACCTGATCGGTATCGGTTTCGGCCCTTCGAACCTGGCGCTGGCCATCGCCCTGCAGGAGCGCGAAAAGGCCCAGGGCAAACTGGACGTGCTGTTTCTCGACAAACAGGCCGACTATCGCTGGCACGGTAATACCCTGGTCACCCAGAGTGAGTTGCAGATCTCTTTCCTCAAAGACCTGGTGACCTTGCGCAACCCCACCAGCCCTTACTCTTTCGTCAATTACTTGAAAGCCCACGACCGTTTGGTGGATTTCATCAACCTGGGCACCTTCTATCCGTGCCGCATGGAGTACAACGACTACCTGCGCTGGGTCGCCGGGCAGTTCCAGGCCCAGGCGCGCTACGGCGAAGAAGTGCTGGCCATCGAGCCGATCCTGCATCAGCAGCAGGTTGAAGCGCTGCGTGTGATTTCCCGCGATGCGGTGGGCGAGCAGCATGTACGCACCACCCGCAACGTGGTGGTCAGCCCTGGTGGCACCGCGCGCGTGCCCGAAGCGTTCAAGGGCCTCAAGGATGATGGCCGTGTCTTCCACCACTCTCACTACCTGGAGCGCATGGCCACCCAGCCGTGTGTCGAAGGCAAGGCGATGCGTGTTGCGATCATCGGCGGTGGCCAGAGTGCAGCCGAGGCGTTTATCGACTTGAACGACAGCTTCCCGTCGGTGCAGGTCGACATGATCCTGCGCGGTTCGGCACTCAAGCCCGCCGATGACAGCCCGTTCGTCAACGAAGTGTTTTCGCCGGCCTTTACCGACCTGGTGTTCCAGCAAGTCGGTGCCGAACGCGAGCGGCTGGTTGCCGAGTACCAGAACACCAACTACTCGGTGGTGGACCTGGACCTGATCGAGCGTATCTACGGCATCTTCTACCGCCAGAAAGTCTCCGGCATCGCCCGCCAGGCGTTCCGCCCCCTGACCGTGGTGGAGAAAGCCAGCGCCAGCGCGCTGGGCATTGAACTGATCCTGCGCGACAACGCCAGCGGCGTAACCAGCGTCAACCACTACGACGCGGTCATCCTCGCCACGGGGTATGAGCGCCAGCAACACCGCGAACTGTTGGCGCCGTTGCAGGCCTATATGGGCGACTTCGAAGTGGCCCGCGATTACCGCATCATCACCGATGAACGTTGCAAGGCGGGCGTCTACATCCAGGGCTTCAGCCAGGCCAGCCATGGCTTGAGCGATACCTTGCTGTCGGTACTGCCGATTCGCGCGGACGAAATTGCGAGCTCGTTGTTCGAGCATGACCGCCATCGTGGCACAGGACGTTCGGTGCAGGACCTGCTCCTCGCCACCGCGAGCTGATCGTCTGCCGTAGGGGCGAGCACGCTCGCTCCTACAGACGGTACTGGCAACGCCGTCCGGCTCCTGATACTGTACAAAAAACCAGTATCGGTAGCCCTCCATGCAGTTGATCGAAAAACTCAGCATCCTCGCCGACGCCGCCAAGTACGACGCTTCCTGCGCCAGCAGTGGCGCGCCCAAGCGCAGTTCCGAGGGCAAGGCCGGGCTGGGTTCCACCGATGGCATGGGCATCTGCCACAGCTACACCCCGGATGGTCGCTGCGTGTCGTTGCTCAAGGTGTTGCTGACCAACTTCTGCCTCTACGACTGCCAGTACTGCGTCAACCGCCGCTCCAGCGACGTGCCCCGCGCACGCTTCAGCCCGGAGGAGGTGGTCACCCTGACCCTGGACTTCTACCGGCGCAATTGCGTCAGCGGGCTGTTTCTCAGCTCCGGCATCATCCGTTCGGCCGACTACACCATGGAACAGTTGGTGCGCGTGGCCAAGCTGCTGCGCGAAGAGCATGACTTTCGCGGCTATATCCACCTCAAGACCATTCCCGAAGCCGACCCGGCGCTGATCGCCGAAGCGGGGCGCTATGCGGATCGCCTGAGCGTGAATATCGAATTGCCCACCGATGCCAGCCTGCAAACCCTGGCACCGGAGAAACAGATCGGCTCGATCAAGCAGGCGATGCGCACCATCTACACCGGCGAGCAGACCGTCCTCAATGAGCCCCGGGCGCCGCGTTTTGCCCCGGCCGGGCAGAGCACGCAGATGATCGTCGGCGCCGATGACACTGACGACAGCACCATCCTGCATGGCGCCGAGGCGTTGTATGGCAACTTCAAGCTGCGCCGCGTTTATTACTCGGCGTTCAGCCCCATTCCCAACAGCCCGAAAAGCGTGCCCCTGGCCGCACCCCCGCTGATGCGCGAGCACCGCTTGTACCAGGCCGACTTCCTGTTGCGCAGCTACGGTTTCAGCGCCAACGAGCTGTTTGAAGGCCCAGGCCACCTGGCGTTGGATATCGACCCCAAGCTGGCCTGGGCCCTGGACAACCGCGAAGTGTTCCCCTTGGACCTGAACCGCGCCGAACCCACGTTGATCGCCCGCATCCCCGGCATTGGCTTGCGCACCACCCAGCGCCTGGTGGACTTGCGACGTGAACGCAAGATCCGTTTCGAAGACCTGGCGCGCATGCGGTGCGTGCTGGCCAAGGCCAAGCCGTTCTTCATCACCAGTGACTATCACCCGCAACAGGCCGACAGCAGCAGTGTGCTGCTGCGCGAGCAGTTGCGCGACCGTCCGCAGCCGCAACAAATGGGGTTATGGGGATGATCAGCCTGGAATGCGACAACCTGTTCAGCACCTGGCGCGAACAGGCGCGCTGGTTGCTCAGCCATCAGGTCGACCCGAGCCAGGTGAGCTGGGGCGAGGCAGAGGTGGCGGACCTGTTTGCCACCGATGAACCGATCCCTGCCGGGCTGGGGCCGTTCCAGGCGCGCATTCCCAAGGCACTGCTGGTGTTGCTGGAGTCGGCGGCCCGTTACCACGGTGACCAGCGCTGGAGCCTGCTGTACGAAGTGCTATGGCGGGTCAGCCATGGTGACCGTACGGCGATGCTGGCGGGGGACAAGTTGGGCAGCGAGTTGCAGCGGCGGATCAAGCAGGTGAGCCGTGAAGCCCATCACCTGCATGCCTTTGTACGGTTCATTGCACTGCCGGCCGAGGCGGGGCCGCAGTTGCCGGAGTACGTCGCCTGGCATGAGCCGGCCCATGACATTCTCGAGAGTGCCAGCCAGCATTTTATCGGACGCATGGGGCGCCATCGCTGGATGATCGCCACGCCTCTGGACGGGGTGTACTACGACGGCGAGCAGTTGATTCATCAACGCGAATGCCCCGAGGCGTGGCGGCAACTGGCGCAGACTGTCGAAGACCCGCACAGCGACATGTGGCTGACCTACTACAGCCATATCTTCAACCCGGCGCGCTTGAACCCCAAAGTCATGGAAGGGCACTTGCCGAGTCGGTTCTGGAAGAACCTGCCGGAGGGCAAATTGATACCGGGACTGATCAGCGAAGCGCGAACGGGCAAACAGAAGGACGGACAGGCCGCGCCGATCAGCACCCGCCCCGGCAAACGCATTGCCTTGTAGTGAGCGGGCTTGCCCCGCGCTGGGTGGCACAGCCGCCCCAAATCCGCACACCTGGGTATTCCTGAAACACCACGGCGTCCTTGTTGGGGCGGCTTCGCCCCCCAGCGCGGGGCAAGCCCTAATGCCAGTCAGTTAAGCGATAGAACGGACGATGAATAACTTGTGGGAGGGGGCTTGCTCCCGATGAGGGTGTGCCAGTCAGCAGTTTATCGACTGACCCACCGCTATCGGGAGCAAGCCCACTCCCACAGTGACCGCATTAATCCTTAACTGACTGGATTAGGACAAGCCCGCTCACTACATCAGGTCAGCTCGATGGCGGTGTTTTTCACCACCGCCAACTCCGGATGTGCCACCAACTTGTCGATGTGCAACTCATCGTTGTTCAACCAGGTCTCGGTCAACACCCGGTAATGCTCCATATCGCGGCAGCGCATGCGCAGGCTGTAGTCGAACGGTCCGCTGATCAACTGGCATTCGAACACCTGCGGGCAGGCTTTGACGCAGGCCTCGAACGCCTTCTGCGCCGAGCGCCCGCTTTGGTTGGACAAGGCTACCAGCACCAGCAGCGACAACCCCGGCGAGACCATCTGTACATCGATGATCGCCCCGTACCCGCGAATCACCCCGCGTCGCTCCAGCTTGCGCACCCGTTCCAGGCAGGGCCTGGGCGTCAGGTGCACCAGCGACGAGAGCTTTTCGTAGGTGATGCGCCCCTGGTGGCGCAATACATCGATGATCGCTTCATCGATGCGATCCAGCGCAGGGGAAGAATGGGGTCCGTTGGCCTTGGTATCCATGAGTTCACTTCAAACGGTTGGAAAGAAATTGCTGCAAGCGTTCGCTGCTGGGGTGATCGAGGATGTCGGCTCCGCCTTGTTCCTCGACCCGCCCCTGGTGCAAAAACAGCACTTGGCTGGACACCTGGCGGGCGAAGCCCATTTCGTGGGTGACCATCAGCATGGTACGGCCTTCCTCGGCCAACGTCTGTATGACTTTGAGGACTTCTCCTACGAGTTCTGGGTCCAGCGCCGAGGTCGGTTCATCGAACAGAATGATCTCGGGCTCCATCGCCAGCGCCCGAGCAATGGCCACGCGTTGCTGCTGGCCACCCGACAGAAATGCCGGGTATTGATCTGCCACGCGGCTCGGCAGGCCGACTTTGTCCAGGTACAGACGCGCGCGTTGTTGCGCCTCGGCAGCGCTGACGCCCAGCACCCGGCGCGGGGCCATGGTGATGTTCTCCAGCACCGTCATATGGCTCCACAGGTTGAAGTGCTGGAACACCATGGCCAGGCGTGTGCGCAGGTTATGCAGTTGCGCCGGGTGGGGCGCACGGGTGCCGGCGCGGCCGGGCTGCATTTTGATACTGATGCCGTCCAGGGTGATCACCCCGGCGTCCGGCTGTTCGAGAAAGTTGACGCACCGCAGCAGGGTGCTCTTGCCCGAGCCGCTGGCGCCGATCAGGCTGATCACGTCGCCGTTGCGGGCGTTGAGGGACACGCCCTTGAGCACTTCGTGTTCGCCGTAGCGTTTGTGGATGCCTTCGACTTGCAACTTGATAGCCGCGGTTGCGGGTGTGGCAACGGGTACATCGAGCGGGTAAGCGGCCAGGGCCTGTGCGGACTGATTCATGGGTTAGCCTCGGGTAGAAACAAGGAAGCGCATCCAGCGACGTTCGGCCAGTCGAAACAGGCCCACCAGTGCAAAGGACAGCAGCATGTAGAGCAGAGCGGCGATGCCGAACGCCTGGAACGTCAGGAACGTCTCGGCATTCGCGTCGCGGGCCACCTTGAGGATGTCGGCGACGGTGGCGGTGAACGCCAGTGAGGTGGCGTGCAGCATCAGGATCATTTCGTTGCTGTAGGCCGGCAATGCGCGGCGCAATGCCGCCGGCACTACCACAAACAGATTGAGCCGCCAGCCGTGCAGGCCATAGGCGCGGGCCGCTTCGATTTCACCGTAGGGAATATTGCGGATCGCCCCGGCGAAAATCTCCACGGTGTAGGCGCAAGTGTTGAGTACGAAGGCGAGCAGGGTGCAGTTCAGCGCATTGCGGAAAAACTGGTTGAGCAGCGCGTTGTCCTGCACCACTTCCAGGCTGTAAAGCCCGGTGTAGCAAATCAGCAGTTGGATATACAGCGGTGTGCCGCGAAACAGGTAGGTGTAGACCTCCACCGGCCATCGCAACCAGCAGTGCTCCGAAACGCGAGCCAGTGCCAAGGGTATCGACAGCGCAAAGCCCAGCACCACCGAAACAATAAACAGCCACAAGGTCATGGCCACGCCGGACAGGCCCGTGCCATCGCTGAACAGGTAGGCCAGGCCGTATTGCTGGAACAGTTCGATCATCGTGCCATCCCCTTGATGCCGAGGTTATAGCGTCGTTCGAGGCGCTTGAGGACGCGGTTGGACAAGGTGGTGATCACCAGATACACCAAGCCCGCGAGGATCAGGAAATACAACGGTTCGTTAGTGGTCTTGCCGGCGTTCTGGGCGGCCTTGACCAGATCCGACAAGCCGATGATCGACACCAGCGCCGTGGATTTGAGCAGCACCAGCCAGTTATTGCCCAGGCCCGGCAGGGCGAAGCGCATCAACTGCGGGAACAGCACCAGGTGAAAACGCTGCCAGCGGTTCAAGCCATAGGCGGTCGCGGCTTCCAACTGACCGACCGGCACACTGAGGATCGCACCGCGAAAGTTTTCGGTGAAATACGCGCCGTAGATAAAGCCCAGGGTGATCACCCCGGCGGTGAACGGGTCGATTTCCAAGTAGTCCCAGCCGAACACTTCACTCAGGTCGTTGAGCCACAGTTGCAAGCTGTAGAAAATCAGCAGGATCAGCACCAGGTCCGGCACGCTGCGGATCAGCGTGGTGTACAGCGTGGCCGGCACGCGCAGCCATCGGGCGCTGGACAGTTTGGCGCCGGCGGCAATCAGGCCGAGGGTGAGGCTCAGGGCCAGTGCCAGGAACGCCAGCTTGAGCGTCATCCACGCGCCTTGAGCCAGCATCGGGCCGTAGCCCTGCAAATTGAGGAATTCGTTCATGGGGGAGGTCTCTAAAGGGCCCGGACATACCCTCGTGGGAGCGGGCTTCTGTGGGAGGGGGCTTGCTCCCGATAGCGGTGGGTCAGTCAATGCATGTGTCGACTGGCATGTCCTCATCGGGGGCAAGCCCCCTCCCACATAAGCCTTCTCTCACAGGGTCGGGGTTGGCATCACTCGTGGTAGATGTCCTGATCGCCGAAGTACTTCTTCTGGATTTGCGCATAGGTGCCATCAGCCTGCACCGCGGCGATGCCTTTGTTGATCAGCTCACGCAACTGCTGATCGTTCTTGCGCAGGCCCATGGCGATATCCAGGGGCAGGGTCGGGTCCTTGAAGGCCGGGCCGGTCTTGAAGTCGGCGCCTTCGGGCTTGGACAGGAAGTTGAGCTGGGCTTCGAGCTTGTCGGTCAGGGTGGCATCGAGGCGACCGTTTTGCAGGTCGGCGTAGTTCTGCTCCTGGGACTGGTACGCCTTGATCTGCGCCCCCAGCTTGGCCAACTGCGCACGGGCATAGGCTTCCTGCAGCGAGCCCTGCAGCACGCCCACTTGCTTGCCCTTCAATGATTGCGGGGTGTCGCCGAAGTCGGCGCTTTTGCGCGTGATCACCGAGGTCGGGCTGAGGAACAGCCGGTCGCTGAAGTCGATGACCTTCTCGCGGGCCGGGGTCACGGCCATGGACGACATGATTGCGTCGAACTTGCGCGCCCGCAGGGCCGGGATCATGCCGTCGAATTCGTTATGCACCCAGGTGCATTTGACCTCGAGCTTGGCGCAGATCGCATTGCCCAATTCAATATCGAAGCCTTGCAGGCTGCCGTCGGCGGCGACGGACTCGAAGGGGGGATACTCGGGGAACACGCCGAAGCGGATTTCTTTCCAGTCTTGCGCATGGGCGGCGGTGGCGCACAGTGGCAACAGCAATGCAGCGAAGAGTGATCGCAGTGAAGTCATGGTGGAGTCCCTATGTTTTGTAATTGATGTCAGGGGCAGTCATAAAGTTGAAACATCCTTCTCGTCGGCGCAGAGAATGCTCCATGGTGGTGCGTTTTTTGTGTCGTTTACCCCCTGCATAAAGCGCAAATTGCGCTGTTAAAAAGTGCAATGCAGCGGAATCGGCTGTTGCACGGGCTGAATCGGCTTGTCAAAGCTGGAATTCTCGCCTGCCTCGGGCGTGAAGCGGCAGGCCAGAGCGGTCTCAGGCGCGCTTTTTCTGCTGTGCCGCCGGTTGTTGGGCCAGCCGTGCGTACAGGTCTTTCGGGTCGGCCAGGTCCGGCACCAGCTCCAGTTCACGGCCAACCTCCTGGGCCTTGGCCACATCCAGCACATAGCGCAGCGCCGAATAGTCTTCGATGGCAAAGCCCACCGAATCGAACAGGGTGACCTGGCGCGCGTTCTCGCGGCCTGGCTGCCGGCCGTTGATCACCTGCCACAGTTCGGTGACCGGCGAATCTTGCGGCATTTGCTGGATTTCGCCTTCGATGCGGCTCTGCGGTTCGTACTCGACGATCACCCGGGCGCGCTCGACGATACGTCGGTCCAGCTCGGTCTTGCCCGGGCAATCGCCGCCCACGGCATTCAGGTGCATGCCCGGTTCGATCATGTCGTCGGTGAGAATGGTCGCGTAGGCCTTGTCGGCGGTCACGGTGGTGACGATGTCCGCACCTTTGACCGCTTCGGCCACGCTGCCGGCCAGGATCACCTTGATCGCCGGGAACGCCTTGAGGTTGGCGGCGAGTTTGGCGGTGGCCTGGGCGTCGATATCGAACAGGCGGATTTCATTGATGCCGAGCATGGCGTGGAACGCCACGGCCTGGAATTCACTTTGTGAGCCGTTGCCGATCAACGCCATGCTGCGGCTGTTGTCGCGAGCCAGGTAGCGCGCCACCAGCGCTGAGGTGGCGGCGGTGCGGATGGCGGTGGTCAGGGTCATTTCCGCGAGCAGCACCGGCTGGCCGGTATCCACATCGCCCAGGGCACCGAAGGCCATCACGGTGAGCAGGCCGGCCAGGGTGTTTTTCGGGTGGCCGTTGACGTATTTGAAGGCGTACAGCGAGGCGTCGGACACCGGCATCAACTCGATCACGCCGTCCGGCGAGTGGTTGGCCAGGCGTGCGCATTTTTCGAAATCCGGCCAGCGCAGGTAGTCGGCGCGGATGTACTCGGCCATTTCGCTGATGCAGGTGGGCAGGCCCTTCTGCGAGACCAGGTAGCAGAGGTCGTTGACGTCGATG
Source organism: Pseudomonas sp. R11F (assembly GCF_050312575.1). Classification (NCBI taxonomy): domain Bacteria; kingdom Pseudomonadati; phylum Pseudomonadota; class Gammaproteobacteria; order Pseudomonadales; family Pseudomonadaceae; genus Pseudomonas; species Pseudomonas sp. R11F. The sequence continues at coordinate 49,206 of NZ_JBNPJU010000063.1, forward strand.
TAACGGGTCATGGCAAGACTCCTTATTGAAATGAGGGGCGGGCAGGCAAGTGCACTTCCGCCAGCATGCAGCGGGCACTGCCGCCACCGATGCGTTCGATGTTGTCGATGTTCACCACCACGGGGCGCGTGTGGCGCTCCACGTGCTGGCGCTGTGCCGGTTGCAGCGCGCCCCAGGCGCTGGCGGACATCACCAGCAGCGGCTGGCCGTCACGGTCATGCACTTCGAGCATGTTGCCGGCGAAGGCTTCGAGCTGGTCGAAGTCGAGGCTGAGGATGTCTTTGCCGGTGTCGCGCAGGGAGCGTTCCAGGGCCTGGCGTTCAGTGGCGTCGGGCAGGGCCTGCAGGCACACCACCGAGAGGTCGCGACCGACGCTCATCATCACGTTGCTGTGGTAGATCGGCGCCTGGTGACGGTCCACGGCGTGGAACACGCACAGTCGGTAGTCGAGGCGTTCGGCGAACTGGCGCAGGGCGTCCTGGTGCGTGCGCCCGGAGTGGCAGGCGTAGCTGATGCGGTGCTGGCGGTCGAGCACCATGCTGCCGGTGCCTTCGAGGAAAATGTTCTGTTGTTCCAGGTGACTGAGGTCAATGGTGTGGTGGATTGCAAAACGCTGCTCCAGTATCTGCAACACACCCTTGTCGCGTTCCAGTCGTCGGTTCTGGCCTTCCATCGGGTACAGCACCAGGCTGCCGTCGGCGTGGCTGCTCCACCAGTTATTCGGGAAAATCGAGTCGGGCGTGTGGGGCGCCGGCGTGTCCTGCACCACCAGTACCTCCACGCCATGCCGGCGCAGCGTATCGACATAACCGTCGAACTCTTCCAGCGCTTTGTGCTGCGCGCCTGATGGGTCGAGGGGTGGGCGCTGGAAGTGGTTGTTGATCGCGGTGTCCGGGTTGAAGGCAAAGCGCGCCGGGCGAATCATCAGGACGGTGTTGGTGGTTTGCATGGGGGCACGAAATCCATGGGGTGAGCGGTGACGCTATTTTGTGCGTTGTGCTGGGTGAATCCCGGCTGAAACAACCAGGTGGCCCAGCCGGGAAAGCTGAAAGGCGGGGTGTGGCAGCCGAATCGGCTGTTGGAGTGAAATGCGCTCAAACGGTGGGAGGGCCGGTGCGACATTGGTATTGTGGCGTCTGTCATAGCCGTGTCAGGCAGGAGGAATCATGTCTACCGCCGTTCGTCTCGCTCAAGCCTCAGATGCCGAAGGCATCAGCCAGGTCATCCTCGCCGCCTTGCACAGCAGCAATGCACGGGATTACCCGGCGGATGTGATCGCTCGCGTGGCGAGCAACTTCACACCGGATGCCGTGCTGGAGCTGCTCAAGCGCCGCGTCGTGCTGGTGGCGGTCCAGGATCAAATGATCGTCGCCACCGCTGCCCTCGACGCCAATGTGGTGCGCTCGGTGTTCGTCAACCCGGCACTGCAAGGGCAGGGCATTGGCCGGCTATTGATGATTGAAATCGAACTGCGTGCCCGCGAAGCCGGGGTGACGACCCTGAGCGTGCCGTCCTCGCTGACCGCCGAGCCGTTCTACACCAAGCTGGGGTTTCATACGGTGCGCGACGTTTACCACGGCAACGAGCGCACGCTGGTGATGGAGAAAACCCTGTTATCACGCCACCCCATCGGGCTGTACCGTGACCGTCAGCACCGCGCACAGGTGATCGCGTTGTGGCAGGAGGCGTTTGGCTATGACACTGCGCATAACCTGCCGAGCCTGGCGATCGATAAGAAGCTGGCGGTCAATGATGGGTTGTTCTTCGTCGCGACAGACAAAAAGGCCGTGATTGGGACTGTGCTTGCCGGCTACGACGGCCATCGTGGTTGGCTGTATTCGGTGGCGGTGCACGCGGACTATCGGCGTCATGGCCTGGGGTCGTCGCTGGTGCGCCATGCGGAGCAGGCGTTGACGGCGTTGGGCTGCATGAAGATCAACCTGCAGATCACCGGCGGTAATGATGCGGTGGTGGGGTTCTACGAGGCGCTGGGGTATGGGGTGGAATCGAGGATCAGCATGGGCAAGAAGATTACGGAAAACATCAACGGTTGAGGCGCATGATCGACGGCAACCTGATCATGCCGGGTGATATTTATTTTTTCGCCTTTTTTCGTTTCTTCATGGCATAGGCTGTCATTTTGGCGAAAGCGTTGGCGACATGGAGGTAATGCGCCTTGTCATCGTCATCGTAGTCACCATCGCCGTCGACGTCATCCGGCGCCGAGGCGGTGTCGTAGTTACCGTCGTGTTTGCTGGACGACGCGTAAACCGCCCAATCCAGATCGCCGTTAATGTACGTTTCCATAACGATTTCCTTGCTACCGTCGTTCTCGAAATCCTCTGCCGAAACGCGTAATTCATAGATCGCCATAATAGGCTCCTGCTTGGTTTAGAAGGGAGACCCAAGTTAGGCGCGGCGATTTTTACTGTCTACTGTCAGACTTCACAGGTGATTAGGTATCCAGTGCTTCACAACATAAAAAAAGCCCATCCACCGAAAGAGGGGAACGGGCCTTTTCTGAAACGGAACGTTCAGGTCATTTTCAAACCTTGACGATCCAACCTTCCGGCGCTTCAACATCACCGGTCTGCACACCGGTCAGCTCTTTGTAGAGCTTCTGGGTGATCGGGCCGACTTCGGTCTCGCTGTGGAACACATGCAGCTTGCCGTTGTACTGGATACCGCCGATTGGCGAGATCACGGCGGCGGTACCGCAGGCACCGGCTTCCTTGAACTGATCCAGTTTGTCGATGAACACTTCGCCCTCGACCACTTCCAGGCCCAGGCGGGTCTTGGCCAGTTCGATCAGCGACAGGCGGGTGATGCCTGGCAGTACCGAAGGCGACTTCGGCGTGATGAACTGGTTGTCGTGGGTGATCCCGAAGAAGTTCGCCGAACCGACTTCTTCGATTTTCGAATGGGTCATCGGGTCCAGGTAGATCGCGTCGGCGAAGCCGGATTTCTTCGCTTCGGAACCTGGCATCAGGCTGGCGGCGTAGTTGCCTCCGACCTTGGCGGCACCGGTGCCTTGTGGCGCGGCGCGGTCGAAGCTGGAGATCTGGAAGTTGTGAGGCGTCAGGCCACCTTTGAAATAGGCGCCGACCGGGATGCAGAACACCGAGAAGATGAACTCCGGTGCGGTGCGCACGCCGATGTTGTCACCGGTGCCGATCACGAACGGGCGCAGGTACAGCGCGCCGCCGCTGCCATACGGCGGGATGAACCGCTCGTTGGCCTTGACCACTTGCTTGCAGGCTTCGATGAACACGTCGGTCGGTACATGCGGCATCAGCAGGCGTGCACAGCTGCGTTGCATGCGGGCGGCGTTCTGGTCCGGGCGGAACAGGTTGATCGAGCCGTCCTTGCAACGGTAGGCCTTGAGGCCCTCGAAGCACTGCTGGCCATAGTGCAGGGCAGTGGAGCCCTCGCTGATGTGCAGCACGTTGTCGTCGGTCAGGGTGCCTTCTTGCCATTCGCCGTTTTTCCAGACCTGGAGAAACCGCTTGTCGGTCTTGATGTAGTCAAAACCCAGCTTGTCCCAATTGATGCTCTCGTTACCCATGACACCCTCTAATCTCTGGTCAAGTCGGTTTTTTTCTGAATGGGCACAACAATACTGCATTCTGGCTGTGTGTGGGAGCGGGCTGATGGTGGCGAGGGAGCTTGCTCCCGCTCGACTGCGTAGCAGTCGCCAGCTTTTGGGGGCGCTTCGCACCCCAGCGGGAGCAAGCTCCCTCGCCACGGAAACCGTTCCGGTCAAAGGTGCAAGGCATGCCCCAAGGCCCGCAGCGCCGCTTCCTGTACCGCTTCACCCAGGGTCGGGTGAGCATGGATGGTGCCGGCCACGTCTTCCAGGCGCGCCCCCATTTCCAGGCTCAGGCCGAAGGCCGTGGACAATTCGGACACACCGACCCCCACGGCTTGCCAACCGACAATCAGGTGATTGTCACGCCGTGCCACCACCCGTACGAAGCCGGTTTTCGACTCCAGGGTCATGGCCCGGCCATTGGCCGCGAACGGGAAGCTCGACACGATGCAATCCAGGCCCGCCGCCTTGGCCTCATCCGGGGTCTTGCCGACCACCACCAATTCAGGATCGGTAAAGCACACGGCAGGGATCGCCGCCGGGTTGAATTCGCGGTGTTTGCCGCTGATCAGTTCGGCGACCATCTCACCCTGGGCCATGGCCCGATGCGCCAGCATCGGCTCGCCGCTCAGGTCGCCGATAGCCCACACGTTGCGCATGCTGGTCTGGCAATGCCGGTCGACCTTGATCGCCGCGCCGTTCATGTCCAGATTCAACGCTTCGAGGTTCCAGCCTTGGGTGTTGGGTTTGCGACCTACGGCCACCAGCACCTGATCCGTCTCCAGCGACACCGTGTCGCCATTCGGATCACGCACTTGCAGGCGGTTGTGCTCGAAACCGGTGACGCTGTGCTTGAGGTACAGCTTCACGCCCAACTGCCTGAGGGATTCGTGCACCGGTTGCGTCAGCTCGGCGTCGTAGGCCGGCAGAATGCGGTCTTGCGCCTCGACTACACTGACCTCGGCGCCGAGCTTGCGGTAGGCAATCCCCAGCTCCAGGCCGATGTACCCGCCACCGACCACGATCAAGCGCTTGGGCACACGGGTGGGCGCCAAGGCTTCGGTGGAGGAGATGACCGGGCCGCCAATCGGCAGCATCGGCAGGTTGACGCTTTTCGAGCCGGTGGCCAGCAGCAGGTGTTCGCAGTGGATACGCTGCTCGCCCACCTCGACGGTCTTGCCGTCCACCACCTTGGCCCAACCGTGGATCACCTGCACTTTGTGCTTCTTCAGCAGTGCAGCGACGCCGGTGGTCAGGCGGTCGACGATGCCGTCTTTCCATTCCACGCTTTTGCGGATGTCCAGGGTCGGCACATCCACTTCGATACCCAACGGCGAACCCTGGCTGTGGTGCACGGTTTGCTGGAACTGCTCGGCCACATGGATCAGCGCCTTGGACGGGATGCAGCCGATGTTCAGGCAAGTGCCGCCCAGGGCCTGGCCTTCCACCAGAATGGTCGGGATGCCCAGTTGGCCAGCGCGGATCGCCGCCACATAACCGCCGGGGCCGCCGCCAATGATCAGCAGCGTGGTGTTCAATGTCTGAGTCATGCCCTTACTCCAGGAACAGGCTGGCGGGTTGTTCGAGCAGGCCGCGAATGGCCTGGATGAATTGCGCCGCGTCCATGCCATCGACCACACGGTGATCGAAGGAACTGGAAAGGTTCATCATCTTGCGCACCACGATCTGGCCCTTGATCACCATCGGCCGCTCGACCATGCGGTTGACGCCGACAATCGCCACCTCCGGCAGGTTCAGCACCGGGGTGCTGACGATGCCGCCCAATGCACCCAGGCTGGTCAGGGTAATGCTCGAACCGGACAGCTCATCGCGGCTGGCCTTGCCGTTGCGTGCGGCGGTGGCCAAACGCGCGATTTCTTCGGCAGTGCTCCACAGGCTGCGCGCCTCGGCGTGACGCACCACCGGCACCATCAAACCCACGTCGCTCTGCGTGGCGACGCCCACATGCACCGCGCCAAGGCGGGTGATGACCTGGGCTTCGTCGTCGTAGCGTGCGTTGATCTGCGGGAAGTCGCGCAGTGCCACCACCATCGCACGCACGATAAACGGCAGCAGGGTCAGCTTGCCGCGAGTCGCGCCGTGCTTCTCATTGAGGTGCACGCGCAGCTCCTCCAGAGCCGTGACGTCGATTTCTTCCACATAGCTGAAATGCGCGGCGCGGCGGGTCGCATCCTGCATGCGCTGGGCGATCTTGCGGCGCATGCCGATCACCGGGATCTGTGCTTCGTCGTGGCGTTCGGCGTAGGGGTTGGCGGCCGTCGATGCCTTTGCCGTGCCTTGTTGCAGGTAGGCGTCGAGGTCTTCGTGCAGGATCCGGCCGGCCGGGCCCGTGCCCTGCACCAGGCGCAGTTGGATACCCGCATCCAGTGCATGTTTGCGCACGGCAGGGGAGGCCAGGGGGCGCTCACCGGCTTCGCGGGCGACGGGCGCGGGCGCAGGCTTGGCCGCCGCCCTGGTTTCAGCGGCAGCGGGTGCCGGCTTGGCCTCGACAACGGGGGCGGGCGCCGCCTTGACCGGCTCCGCCGCTGCCGGCGCGTCCTTGGCGTTCCCCGCACCTTCCACTTCAATGCTGATCAGGATACTGCCCACCGCCATGACCTCGCCCGGCTCGCCACCGAGGGAAATCACCCTGCCGTGTACCGGCGAGGGAATGTCCACCATCGCCTTGTCGGTCATCACATCCGCCAGCACCTGGTCTTCAACCACCAGGTCGCCGACCTTCACATGCCAGACCGACAGTTCAACTTCTGCGATGCCTTCGCCAATGTCCGGCATCTTGATAACGTGCGTGCCCATTCAGACCTCCATGACCCGTTTCAACGCCGCGCCCACTCGAGACGGCCCTGGGAAATACGCCCACTCCTGCGCGTGCGGGTAGGGGGTGTCCCAACCGGTGACGCGTTCGATCGGCGCTTCCAGGTGATGGAAGCAATGCTCTTGCACCAGTGACACCAACTCGGCACCAAAACCGCAGGTGCGCGTGGCTTCATGCACCACCACACAACGGCCGGTCTTTTTCACCGACTTGACGATGGTGTCCAGGTCCAGCGGCCACAGGCTGCGCAGGTCGATGACCTCGGCGTCGATGCCGGTTTCTTCGGCGGCGACCTGGGACACATACACGGTGGTGCCGTAGGTCAGCACGGTCACGGCAGAGCCGGGACGCACGATGGCGGCCACGTCCAGCGGCACGGTGTAGTAACCGTCCGGCACTTGTGCTTGCGGGTGTTTCGACCACGGCGTGACCGGACGATCGTGATGGCCATCGAACGGGCCGTTGTACAGGCGCTTGGGCTCCAGGAAGATCACCGGGTCATCGTTTTCGATCGAGGCGATCAGCAGGCCCTTGGCGTCATAAGGGTTGGAAGGCATCACCGTGCGCAGGCCGCAGACTTGGGTGAACACCGCTTCGATACTCTGGCTGTGGGTCTGGCCACCGTAAATGCCACCGCCGCAGGGCATGCGCATGGTCAGCGGCGCCGTGAACTGGCCGGCCGAGCGATAACGCAGGCGCGCAGCTTCCGAGATGATCTGGTCGGTGGCGGGGTAGACGTAGTCGGCGAACTGGATCTCGGCCACCGGGCGCAGGCCATAGGCACCCATGCCCACGGCCACGCCGATAATCCCGCTTTCCGAGATCGGCGCGTCGAACACCCGCGAACTGCCGTACTTGTTCTGCAAGCCTTCGGTGCAACGGAACACGCCGCCGAAGTAACCCACGTCCTGGCCGAACACCACCACGTTGTCGTCACGTTCAAGCATCACATCCATGGCCGAGCGCAGGGCCTGGATCATGGTCATGGTGGTGGTGGTCATGGCGGTTTCCAATTCGATGCTGTTGTTGTGATCGTTCATGTCAGATCCCCAACTCTTGACGCTGGCGCTTCAAGTGCTCCGGCATCTCTTTGTAGACGTCTTCGAACATGGTCGCGGCGCTTGGAATCTGGCCGCCGGCGAGGGTGCCGTACTGTTCGGCCTGTTTTTGCGCGGCGATCACTTCGGCTTCAAGTTCGGCGCTGACCGCCGCATGTTCCTCTTCGGACCACTGGCCAATCCGGATCAGGTGCTGCTTGAGGCGCGCAATCGGATCACCCAGGGGGAAGTGGCTCCAGTCGTCGGCAGGGCGGTATTTCGACGGATCATCAGAGGTCGAGTGCGGGCCGGCGCGGTAGGTGACCCATTCGATCAGGGTCGGCCCCAGGTTGCGCCGCGCACGCTCGGCGGCCCAGGCGGAGGCGGCGTACACCGCGATGAAGTCGTTGCCGTCCACGCGCAGCGAGGCGATACCGCAGCCGACGCCGCGTCCGGCGAAGGTCGTGGCTTCACCGCCGGCGATGGCCTGGAAGGTGGAGATGGCCCACTGGTTGTTGACCACGTTGAGGATCACGGGCGCACGGTACACGTGAGCGAAGGTGAGAGCAGTGTGGAAGTCGGCCTCGGCGGTGGCGCCGTCGCCGATCCAGGCCGACGCGATCTTGGTATCGCCCTTGATCGCCGAGGCCATGCCCCAGCCCACGCCTTGTACGAATTGGGTGGCGAGGTTGCCGGAAATAGTAAAGAAACCGGCATCTTTCACCGAATACATGATCGGCAGCTGGCGGCCCTTGAGTGGGTCGCGCTCGTTGGATAGCAGTTGGCAGATCAGGTCCACCAGCGGCACTTCGCGGGCCATCAGGATGCTTTGCTGACGGTAGGTGGGGAAGCACATGTCGTCGATGTTCAAGGCCAGGGCCTGGGCACTGCCGATGGCTTCTTCGCCGAGGCTTTGCATGTAGAACGACATTTTCTTCTGACGCTGGGCGACCACCATGCGGTTGTCGAAAATCCGCGTCTTGAGCATGGCACGCATGCCGCGGCGCATGATCTCGACCGAGACGTCTTCGGCCCACGGGCCAAGCGCCTGGCCCTGGTCGTCGAGCACACGGATCAGGCCTTTGGCCAGGTCGGCGGTGTCAGCGGGTTCTATGTCGATGGCGGGTTTGCGCACCAGGCCGGCGTCGTTCAGGCGCAGGTAGGTAAAGTCGGTCTTGCAGCCTGGGCGGCCCGAGGGTTCGGGAACGTGCAGGCGCAGCGGTTCGTACTGCTGGGTCATGGCTTTCTACGCTCTATCTTGTGAATTTCTTGTAGTGGGCGCGCTAGCTGACAGTCAGACTCCGGGTAGGAGAAATCTTGTCCTACAACAATCATAGGCGTGGCGTAGAAGAATATTTATCTCTGTTTCATTGCACCCGAGATCATTTGCGGATAAAAAAACTACATAAACATAATAAACAGGTGATTTTGTCTCATGCGCAAACTGGACCGTACCGATATCGGCATTCTCAACGCATTGCAGGAGAACGCTCGCATCACCAACGCCGACCTGGCGCGTTCGGTGAACCTGTCGCCCACGCCGTGTTTCAACCGGGTGAAGGCGATGGAGGAGCTGGGGCTGATTCGCGAGCAGGTCACGTTGCTCGACGCCGACCTGCTGGGGCTGCACGTGAATGTGTTCATTCATGTCAGCCTGGAAAAGCAGAATGAACTGGCGTTGCAGCAGTTCGAAGGGGCGATTGCAGACCGTCCGGAAGTGATGGAGTGTTACCTGATGGCCGGTGATCCGGACTACCTGATCAGGGTGCTGGTGCCGACGATCCAGTCATTGGAGCGTTTCATGATGGACTTTCTGACCAAGGTACCGGGCGTAGCCAATATCCGCTCCAGTTTTGCCCTCAAACAAGTGCGGTATAAAACGGCACTGCCATTGCCGCGGGATGGGCTGATGGTGTGACGGTTAATAACCGCAAGAGCCGGTTTTTTGATGTTTAGCTAAGTAAATAATCGCACTTTTTTATTGGGCGGTTTCAATAAAAAACGACTTGGACAGTCACACTTTTTTCACCTTCACTTGTACACAGTCGTACTCGTCAGGCCGCGTCCTACGCGGCCAAGGGAAGGGTGAGCCGCATGTCCATGAGATCCTTGAAACTGAACTTTCGTACCACACTGTGCTTCGGTGTGGTCTGTTTCCTGCTGTTGATACAAGGCGCAATGACCCTCATAAAAGTCGATCAGGTGTATTCGTCGACGGTCGAAATAGATACCAACTGGCTTCCCAGCATTCGCCTGGCGGGCCAGATTGACACCGCTTTTTACAAGCTACGTCTCGATTTGCGCCGTTATGCCATGGAATACGGCGCCAAGGACCCCGCTTCCCTTGAGAAGGTCAAGGCCGTGCGCGATGAGGCGCTGCAAGTTGCCAATAGCTATGCCACCAGGGTGACGAGCCCTGAAGAGCAGGCCAAGTACAACGAAGTGCTCAGCAACATAAAGAGCTACAGCCAGAAAATGGATGAATTCCTGGCCCAGGCTTCCAGCTTTTCTCCTGAGCAGATGGCGGCGTACTTGCGTGACGTCAACGGCCCGATTGGGCTTCAGGCGCAGAAGGCCCTGGACGAGTTGATAGCGATCAATGAACAGGGCTCTACATCGACGGTGCAATTCGCTGCCCGTGAACATGAGATCGCCCGCTTGTTTACCTGGGTGCTGATGGTCTGCTCGGTGCTGATCACCGTGGTAGTCGCGCGGCTGTTTACCCGCAGCATCATCCACCCGGTGCGTGAGTTGTTGATATCGACCGGCAAAATCGCCGACGGTGATCTGCGCCTGGCCATTGCCATCAGCGGCAAGGACGAATTGACCGACCTGCAGAAGTCGACCGCCGCCATGCAAATGAACCTGAAAAGCACCCTGCAGCATATATCCGAAGCGTCCGGCCAGTTGGCTTCGGCAGCGGAGGAAATGAGTGCGATCACTCGCGAGTCCACCGCCGGCATTGAACGCCAGAGTATGGAGACTGATCAGGCCGCCACGGCGGTCAATGAGATGACCGCAGCGGTGGAGGAAGTCGCGAGGAATGCGGTGTCTGCCTCCCAGTCGACGCAGGACTCCCAGCGCTCGGCCAAGGTGGGCCAGGAGCGTGTGACGCAAACCATTGCATCGATTGAAAAGTTGAGTTCCACGGTGCAGCAGACCGGGGTGGAAGTCGAAGGGCTGGCCAAGCAGGCCCAGGACATTGCCCGGGTGGTCGAAGTGATCCGTTCGATTGCCGAGCAAACCAATCTGCTCGCCTTGAATGCGGCGATTGAGGCCGCACGGGCCGGGGAGCAGGGGCGAGGCTTTGCGGTCGTGGCCGACGAAGTCAGGGCGTTGGCCCATAGGACGCAAACGTCGACCCAGGAAATCGAACAGATGATTGCCAGGATCCAGAGCTGCTCGAGCGAGGCGGTGGCGTCCATGGCGCTCAATCGCGACGAGGCGGTGGATTCCTTGAAGGTTGCCCATGAAGCCGGCGTGGCCATTACCCAGATCACCCAAGCCATTACCGACATCAACGAACGCAACCTGATGATCGCGACCGCCTCGGAACAGCAAGCCCAAGTGGCGCGTTCGGTTGACCAGAACCTGATCAGCATCCGCGACCTGTCCATCCAGAGTTCGTCGGCTGCCGGCCAGACGTCCATCGCCAGCCAGGAACTGTCGCGACTGGCAGTGGATCTGAAACAGATCGTGGCGAAGTTCTCCGTGAGTTGATTGCGGGGGCAGTCAGGCGTTGGGGGATGGACAAATGTTGAAGTGCATTCCGTGCTCACGGGTAATTCTGGGCATGCACATTCATAAGCTGGAGGGCCCATGGATCGACCACGGGTTCTGGAGAAGCAGCTTTTTACTGGAGCGCGAGGAGGACCTGCAGCGTTTGCTGATATCGCAGGTCCAGCGGGTCTGGATCGACACGGCCAAGGGCTGCGATGAGCCACCACGTGTTCGACCGGCTGCGGTTACCCTCAATAACACAAGGATAGTGCGCCCGGTGGTGGCGACTGCGGTGGACATGAAGGACGAGATAGCCCGGGCGGTGAAGGTGTGCGCGGTCGCCAAACGTGCCGTCATCCGTATGTTCAGCGAACTGCGCATGGGGCAGGCGGTGGATGTGCCTCAGGTGGCGAGCCTGGTGGAGGAGATCTCCCGCTCCGTGCTGCGTCACCCCCATGCCTTGCTCAGCCTGGTGCGCCTGAAAAAGGCCAATGAGTATACCTACATGCACTCCGTCGCCGTCAGTGGCTTGATGATCGCACTGGCGCGGCAGTTGGAACTTTCGCCCGAGTTGGTCCAGGAAGCGGGGCTGGCGGGGTTGTTTCATGACGTCGGGAAAATGGCGATTCCCGAAGATATTTTGAACAAGCCCGCCCAATTGACCGAGACGGAATTCGGCACGGTACGCCGGCACCCGGAGGAAGGCGCTCGGATGTTACGGTTATGCCCGCAGATCAGCGCCTTGGTATTGGATGTGTGCCTGCATCACCATGAAAAACATGATGGCAGCGGTTACCCCAATGGGCTGGCGCAGGACCAGATCAGTCTGTTCGCCCAGATGGGTGCGGTGTGTGACGTGTATGACGCGGTCACCTCTGATCGCCCTTACAAGCAAGGCTGGGGCCCCGCCGAAGCGATCCAGAGAATGGCGGAGTGGAAGGGCCATTTTGATGCGCGGGTGTTCCAGGCGTTTGTTCGGTGCGTAGGCATTTACCCCGTTGGCGCCTTGGTGCGCCTGGAAAGTGGTCGCATTGGCGTGGTGGTCGAACAAAGCCCCAAGTCGCTGCTGGCGCCCAAGGTCAAAGTGTTTTTTTCGGTGCGTTCACGCTTGCCGATTCCTCAGTCGGTGGTCAACCTGGCTGAGCAACCGGACAAGATCATCGGCCGTGAAAACGCCGAAGACTGGGGCTTCAAGCATGTCGACGAATTGTGGTCGGGGCTCGCACCCTCCCGAGCGTCGTACTTCGAGTAAGTGCGCGTCAGAGCTGGTTGAGTGGAATCTTCAGGTACACCACACCGTTATCTTCTGCGGGCGGCAGGTTGCCCGCCCGCACATTCACCTGGATCGCCGGCAACAGCAGCGTCGGCATGCCCAGCCCGGCATCGCGCTGGGTGCGCATGGCTACAAACGCCGCTTCATCCACGCCGTCATGCACATGGATATTCCCAGCGCGTTGTTCCGCCACGGTTGTCAGGCACTTGGCCTCCCGACCGGCAGGCGGATAGTCGTGGCATACATACAGTTGGGTATCCGCTGGGTAGGCCAACAGCTTGCGCATCGACGCATACAACTGCCGCGCATCGCCGCCAGGGAAGTCGCAGCGGGCGGTGCCCACGTCGGGCATGAACAGGGTGTCGCCCACCAGGATCAGGCGCTCGTCGATCAGGTAAGCCATATCGGCCGGTGTATGACCGGGCACATGCAGCGCCTGGGCTTTCAGCCCGCCGATAGAGAAGATTTCATCCGGCGCGAACAGATGATCGAACTGTGAACCATCGGCGCGAAACTCCGGCTCCAGGTTGAACAGGTTCTTGAACACGCCCTGTACTTTGCTGATGCACTGGCCGATGGCGATCTTGCCGCCCAAGGTCCGGCGCAGGTAGGGCGCGGCGGACAGGTGATCGGCGTGGGCATGGGTTTCCAGCAGCCACTGCACCTGCAGGTGGTGTTCCCGTACAAAGCTGATCACTTTGTCCGCCTGGCGCGTATCGGTGCGCCCGGACGCGGGGTCGTAGTTGAGCACCGAGTCGACGATGGCGCAGGGTCCGCCGTCGGCTTCATAGACGACATAGGTGTAGGTCGACGACGCCTCGTCCAGAAAGGATTGAATCAACGCTGACATGACGGCTGTCCCTGATGCTGAAAAAAGTGATTACAATCACTTTACATTTACACATAATGTTTTGAGCTTAAGTGACACAAAGGACCTGAGGCAAATGGAATCTACGTTGAGTGAAGGCGAAGTCGCCCAGTTGCGTGCATCGGCGTCCAAGGCCTGCACGTTGCTCAAGGCGCTGGCCAACGAGGATCGTTTGTTGATTCTCTGCCAGTTGACCCAAGGTGAACGCAACGTCGGTGAGCTGGAAACCATGACCGGCGTACGCCAGCCCACCCTGTCGCAACAGTTGGGCATCCTGCGTGATGAAGGGCTGGTCGCTACCCGTCGGGAAGGCAAATACATTTTCTACGGCCTGGCCAGCCACGAAGTGATTCAAGTGATGAAAACCCTGTCCGGGCTGTACTGCGGCGCGGTCATGAAAAGCTGGGCGTGACGCCATCCGGCAGCGACCCTTGTGTGCATGCAACAAGAAGGCGATCGACCATGAATGACCAACACTGTGGCCCAACCATCAGTGGCGATATCGTAGTCATCGGCGGCGGCTCGGCAGGCATCGGCCTGCTGGCCAGCCTGCTCAAGCGCGACCCACAGCTGAACATCATCCTGATTGAACCGAACGCTCACCACAGCTACCAGCCGGCCTGGACCCTGGTGGGCGGCGGTGCCTATGACGTGAAAAAGACCCGCCGCCCCCTGGCCGACGTGCTGCCCAATGGCGTCACCTGGGTGCAGGCCGCCGTCACCGAACTGCTGCCGGACGCACAGACCCTGGTGCTCGACAGCGGCCAGCGCGTGACCTGGAACAACCTGATCGTGTGCCCCGGCCTGCGCCTGGCCTGGGAGAAGGTCGAGGGCCTGCAAGCGACCCTCGGCCAGAACGGCGTCACCTCCAATTACAGCTATGAACATGCCGCCTACACCTGGCAATTGGTGCAGCAACTCAAGGGCGGCAAGGCGATCTTTACCCAGCCGGCCATGCCGATCAAATGCGCGGGTGCGCCGCAGAAGGCCATGTACCTGTCCTGCGATCACTGGCTCAAGCAGGGCCGCCTGAACATCCTGGAGGTGGAGTTCAATCTGGCGGGCGCGGCGTTGTTCGGCGTGGCGACCTTTGTTCCGCCGTTGATGAAGTACGTGGAAAAGTACAACGCCCGGCTGGCGTTCAATTCCAACCTGGTGAAAGTCGACGGCCCGGCCCGCAAGGCCTGGTTCGAAGTCAAAGACGCCGAGGGTAACGTCACGCTCCAGGAAAAAACCTTCGACCTGCTGCATGTGGTGCCCCCGCAAGTGTCGCCGGACTTTATCCGCCACAGCGCCCTGGCCGATGCCGCCGGCTGGTGCGAAGTGAACCCGCACAGCCTGCAACACCTGCGTTACCCGCATATCTTCGGCCTGGGCGATGTGTGCTCCACCACCAACGCCAAGACCGCCGCGGCGGTGCGCAAGCAAATCGTGGTGGTCGCCGAAAACCTGCTGGCCCTGCGCAAGCAGGCACCGCTGCCGCTCAAATATGACGGCTACGGTTCCTGCCCGCTGACGGTGGAGAAGGGCAAGGTGGTGCTGGCCGAATTCGGCTACGGCGGCAAGCTGCTGCCGACTTTTCCCCTCGACCCGACCCGGGCGCGGCGCTCGATGTGGTTCCTCAAGGCGACCCTGCTGCCGTGGTTCTACTGGAACGGCATGCTCAAGGGCCGTGAATGGCTGACCCGCCTGAGCAAGGTGGACTGAATGTTGCTGGCCAGTGTGTTGGGCTTACTGATGGGCGTGGTAATGGGCTTGACCGGCGCGGGCGGCGGGATCCTCGGGGTGCCGGCGTTGGTCCTGGGGCTGGGCTTGAGCATGACCCAGGCCGCGCCGGTATCGCTGCTCGCCGTCGGCGCCGCTGCGGCCGTCGGCGCGATCGATGGGTTGCGCCATGGCCTGGTGCGCTATCGCGCCGCGTTGCTGATCGCGGTGCTCGGCGGGCTGTTTTCACCCTTGGGGGTGTTCCTCGCCCATCAACTACCGGAACACCTGCTGATGGCGCTGTTCAGCGGGTTGATGGGGCTGGTGGCCTGGCGCATGTTGCAGCGTGAAAAAAACGCGGCCGGGCCGAGTGATCATGGCAGCGCGTCCTGGGGCCAGAAAAACTGCATGCTCAACCAACAGACCGGGCGCCTGGCCTGGACCGCCAAGTGCAGCGCCACGCTAGCGGCGCTGGGCGCTGTGACCGGGGCGGTGTCGGGCCTGCTGGGCGTGGGCGGCGGCTTTCTGATCGTACCGGCCTTCAAGCAACTCACCGATGTGCAGATGCGCGGCATCGTCGCCACGTCGTTGATGGTGATCAGTCTGATCTCGCTGATTGGTGTGGCGGGCGCGTTCCACGCGGGTGTGCGCATAGAGCCGCTGGGCTGGGCGTTCATCGCTGCCAGTATCATCGGCATGCTGGTCGGTCGGCGCCTGTGCGCGCGGGTTCCGGCGCGCGCCTTGCAGGTGGGTTTTGCCGGCCTGTGCGTCCTGGTCGCGGTTGGCATGTTGTTCAAGGCCGGTCTTACGTCCTGAGTGGCGGGCCTGCGACCGGGCCCGTCTTACACCCAACTTGCCGGGCACCCGTGGCCCGCCCAAAGCACCCGCGCTTTGCCCCCAAAGGCAGCGTGCGCGCTTGCAAGCCTTATCCCATCGCATCCCCCCACCCAGTACCCAAGTAGCATAGGTGCCACCCCCGACCCTTCGTACACTCATGCCTCAGAGGGGGAGCACACGATGTACAACAGTGAAGGCGTAGTCAGTGCCATGTCCCAGGCCATGGATGCCGGGCAGGCCGCCGAAGAGTTGGCGCGACAGCTGCTGCATCCGTACCTGGGGTTTGTGCTGTTTTTTTGCTCGGCGTCGTACGATCTGCAGGCGTTGGGCAATGCCTTGCAGCAATGCTTCGGCACGGTGCGCGTGGTCGGGTGCACCAGCGCGGGCGAGATCACGCCCCAGGGCTACGGCCGTAACTGCATCACCGCGATAGGGTTCAACCACGCGCATTTCTCCATCGCCACCGAACTGATCGACCAGGTGGAACACTTCAGCCTGATCAACGCCCAGGACATGGTCGAGCGTCTGGTCGGCGGCTGTCGCAGCAACACCCTGGCGCCGATCAAGGGCAACACCTTCGCCTTGACCTTGCTCGACGGCCTGTCTAGCCGCGAAGAAATGGTACTGGCTGCCCTCAGCGCCGCCCTGGGCGATATCCCGCACTTCGGCGGCTCGGCCGGCGACGACAATTTCCTGCATACCCACGTGTACTTCAACGGCGTCTTCCACAGCGGAGCGGCGGTGGTGGTGCTGGTCAATACCTGGCTGGATTTCGAGGTGTTCACCACCCACCACATCCAGCCGCGTACCGAGAAACTGGTGGTGACCGGCGCCGACAGCCCGTCGCGTCGCGTGTTCGAGCTCAACGCCGAGCCCGCCGCCGAAGAGTACGCGCGCCATATCGGCGTCGCGGTGGCCGACCTTGACCACCGCATCTTCGCTGCGCACCCGTTGGCGGTACGTATCCACGACTATTACTACGTGCGCGCGATCCAGCAGGTGCATGACGACCTGAGCCTGAGTTTCTACTGCGCGGTGGAAAACGGCATCGTGCTCACCGCGATGACACCAGGGCCGATCCTGCCCAACCTGGAAACCTTGTTCGACGGCCTGCAATCGCGTCTCGGCGAGCTGCTGCTGACCATTGGCTGCGATTGCTTCCTGCGCCGCCTGGAGCTGGAAGACAACGGCGACCTGGAGCCGATCGGCACGTTCCTGCGTGACCACCGGGTGATGGGCTTCAACACCTACGGAGAACAGTTCAATGGCATGCACATCAACCAGACCTTCACCGGGGTCGCCATTGCCCGGGGCCGACGCTGAACTGCTCGCCCAGGTGGCCCGGTTGCAACAGGACAACCACAAGCTGGCGCGCATCAATGCGGCGCTGATCGAGCGCATCGAGTCGGGCCTGCCCCAGGGCAACAGCCCTTACACCACCTTCCAGCATTCGGTGGTGTTGGCCGAGCAAGTGCGCGAACGCACCGATGCACTCAACCAGGCGATGGCCGAACTCAAGGCCAGCAACCATTTGCTGATCAACGCCCGGCTGCGCGCCGAAACCTTGCGCGGCGAACAGGTCGCGGCGCAGAAGGCGCAGGAAAGCGAGCGCTGGATTCGCTTGATCACCGACAACGTGCCCGCCCTGATCGGCTACCTGAACGCCGACCTGGTCTACGAATTCACCAACAAGGTGTATGAAGAGTGGTACTGCTGGCCGCGCGGCATGATGCTCGGGCAAAGCCTGCGCGAAGTGCACAGCGAGCAGCATTGCCAGCGGCTGGACGCGTATGTCGCCCGCGCCCTGGCCGGGGAGAGCGTGACCTTCGAATTCGCCGAAACCAATATCAATAACCAGGAACGCTACATGCTGCGTTCCTATGTGCCGAACGTGTTGGCCACGGGCGAAGTGGTCGGGATCTTTGTGCTGATCCGCGACATCACCGAGCGCCGCCGCACGGCCGAAGCCTTGCACCAGGCCTATCAACATCTGGAGCAGCGCGTCGCCCAGCGCACCTCGGAACTGACCGCACTCAACGACCAGCTGTTGAAGGAGATCGATGAACGGCGGCGCATGGAGACCCGCCTGCGCGAAGCCAAGCTGGAGGCCGAGCAGGCCAACCTGTCGAAAACCAAATTCCTCGCCGCCGTCAGCCATGACCTGCTGCAACCGCTCAATGCCGCTCGGCTGTTTACCAGCGCCTTGCTCGAACGCCCCAGCGAAACCCTGGTGCGTAACGTGAGCAACTCCCTGGAAGATGTGGAGAACCTGCTGGGCACCTTGGTGGATATTTCCAAGCTGGATGCCGGCGTGATCAAGGCGGACATCGCGCCTTTTGCCCTCAGTGAACTGCTGGACAACCTGGCTGCCGAGTACACCCAGTTGGCCCGCGCCGAAGGGTTGGAACTGCGCTTTATCGGCTGCTCGGCGCTGGTACGCAGCGATATCCAGTTGCTTGCGCGGATCTTGCGCAACCTGTTGAGCAATGCGCTTCGCTACACCTATAAGGGCCGCGTAGTGCTCGGTTGCCGGCGCCACCCGCAACGGTTGTCGATCCAGGTGTGGGACAGCGGCATGGGCATCGCCGAGGAGCGCCTGGAGGAGATTTTCCAGGAGTTCAAGCGCGGCGATGTGCAGCGCCCGGACCAGGACCGGGGGTTGGGCCTGGGGTTGGCGATCGTGGAAAAGATCGCCGGGATACTCGGCCATCGCATCAGCGTCCGGTCCTGGCCGGGCAAGGGTTCGATGTTTGCGCTGGAGGTGCCGCTCAGCGCTACCGCGCCCAGGCCGCTGCCGATGGTGGCGATGAGCGAACCGTTGCTGGAGCGCCTGCAAGGTGCGCGGGTGTGGGTGCTGGATAACGACGCGGCGATCTGCGCCGGTATGCGCACGTTACTGGAAGGGTGGGGCTGCCGGGTCATCACGGCGTTGTCGGAGCAGGACCTGGCGCGGCAGGTGGATAACTACCACGCCGAGGCCGACCTGTTGATCGCCGACTACCACCTGGACGACGATCAGAACGGCGTGGACGCCGTGGCCCGCATCAACGCCCGGCGCGGCAGTGCGATCCCGGCCATGATGATCACCGCCAACTACAGCAATGAGTTGAAGCTGCAGATCCGTGAGTTGGGGTACACGTTGATGCACAAGCCTGTGCGCCCCATGAAACTCAAGACCGCCATGAGCCACCTGCTCGGCCCGGCCCTGTAGGAGCGAGCTTGCTCGCGAAAAAAACGTCAACGATAACGCGTGTTGCCTGAATGAACGCGGCGCCTGTGAGTTTTTCGCGAGCAAGCTCGCTCCTACAAGAAACCCCTGGCGTGGGGTGAGGTCAGCGGCGCAGGTATGAGCCGAAATCAATGTCCCCGGCACTGAGGATCGCCTGGACGCGGTTGTGCACATTCAGCTTGCGCAGGATTGCCGACACATGGGCCTTCACCGTGGTCTCGGCAATCTCCAGGGTATAGGCGATCTGCTTGTTCGACTCCCCCTTGGTCATGCGCTCCAGTACCAGCAATTGCTTGCGTGTCAGCGCCTGCAGCAATTCCGGGGCAAAGCCCGGGTTGTCGTGCATGCGTCGTTGCCCGGTGTTTTTCTGGGTGCGGATGATGTCCGACGGCAGGTATACGTTGCCGTTGAGGATCTGCTGGATTGCCTCGGTCATTTGCTGGCGCGGCGAAGACTTGGTGATGAAGCCCACCGCGCCATAGGTGATGGCTTGCAGCACGATCTGCTTGTCTTGCTCGGCCGAGACGATCACCACCGGGATGGTCGGCGACTCGTTGCGCAGGTTGATCAGCCCATTGAGGCCGTGCATGCCCGGCATGTTCAGGTCCAGCAGGATCAGGTCGAGGTCATCGTGGTCCTGGGTCAGGGCGAGGGCGCTGTCCAGGTCGGCGGTTTCCATGATGTCGCTGCCGGGGAAACCATCGCTGATGACGTTGTGGATCGCTTCGCGAAACAGCGGGTGATCGTCGGCAATCAGGATTTTGTACATGGCCGTTCACCTTTTTATTCTGATTATTGGAAGGGTTCTGGTTGTGCCGTTGCCACCGGCAGGTTTGCCGCTTCCCACGCGTCCAGGCCGTCGCGATACCAGTACACAGAGGTATAGCCCAGGTTGGCGGCTCGTTTTACCGCGTTCCAACTCAACCAGCAATCGGAGCGGCAATAGAACACCAGCGCTCGTGTCAGGTCGCCGGCGGTGTAGCGGTACAAGTGGCGCACGAAATATCCCTGCCACTCAGGCGTGAGGTCGCCGTCGCCGGTATTGGCCAGCCAGTGGCTGCCGGGCAGGTTGGCGTGAGGCTGGTCTTCAATGAAGCGGCCTTGCAGCCAGGGGCGGCGGTAAACGTCGATCAACACCGGTGGCGGGGTCTGGGTGAGCAGGGCTTGCAGGGCCGGCGTGTCGAGGGTCGTTGCGCCGTTCACCTGCTCGGGAGTCGGGCTGCGATACAGGCTGATGCGCATGCCGTCGGCGGAAAACAGCGGCGTGTCGGCCTGGGCGTGGGCGACAAACAGGCACAACAGGGGCAATCGAGCGGGCAGCATGGCAGGGTAGTCCTTATCGTTATGCCGCCATTACACGCCAGTCCCGAGCCCTTGGGAATGCGACGATAGACACGAAAACCAGTACCAAAGTAGTAGTTTTCAGCCTTTCTTGCGCAGGGCCGCATGCTGAGGGTTGAACGTCAGTACCGCCAGCAGCGCGAACGTCAGGGTCAGCCCCAGGCACACCGCCAGGGCCAGGGGGGCGAAGCGTTCGTACAAGGCAAAACGCACCAGTTCTACTGCATGGGTGAACGGGTTGACTGCGCACAACCAATACAGCCACTCGCTGGAGTCGCGCATCTTCCACAGCGGGTACAGCGCCGACGACAGGAAGAACAACGGGAAAATCACAAAATTCATCACCCCGGCGAAGTTCTCCAACTGGCGGATCGCGTTCGACAGCAACAGGCCCAGGGCACTGAGCATCAGGGCCACCAGCAGCAACGCCGGCAACGCCAGCAACAGGCCCATGGCCGGCGGTCGCACACCGTAGACCCAGGCAATCGCCAGGAACCCATACACCTGCAACAACGAAATCAAAGCGGTCGCCATCAGTTTGCTGCACAGCAGGAACGTGCGCGGCAACGGGCTGGTGAGCAGCACGCGCATGCTGCCCATTTCGCGGTCGTACACCATCGCCAGCGACCCCTGCATGCCGTTGAACAGCAGGATCATGCAGGCCAGCCCCGGAATGATGTACACCTCGTAGGGGATATAGGTGTCGTAGGGTTCGATCACCGAGATCCCCAGGGCGGCGCGAAAGCCAGCGGCGAATACGAGCAGCCACAGCAGCGGGCGCACCAGGGCGCTGAGAAACCGCGTGCGCTGCAGCACAAAGCGCAGCCATTCGCGCAACACGATGCCGCGCAGACATTGCCAGTAAGCGTTCATGCCAAAGCTCCCGTCAGCGTGGGGCGTGTCAGGCGGGCGAACAGGCTGCCCAGGTCGCCGCCTTGTCCGCGTATCAGCGTGTCGACCTGCCCGTTGGCCACCAAGCGGCCTTGATGCAGGATCAGCAATGCATCCTCGGCGCGCACTTCATCGAGCAGGTGGGTGGTCCACAACACGCTTATGGCCTGGTCCAGGCACAGGCTGCGCACATGCTGGTTGAGCGCCAGCCGGCTGGCCGGGTCAAGGCCCACGCTGGCTTCGTCGAGCAACAGCAGGCGCGGTCCGTGCAGCAATGCGCGGGCGATTTCCACCCGGCGCCGGTGGCCGCCATTGAGTTCGCGCACCCGCTCCCGGCGACGTTCGCCAAGGGCCTGGCGAGCCAGCTCGGCGTCGACCCGTGCGGCCGCCTCGCGACGCGACAGGCCATGCAGCGCGGCGTGATAACGCAGGTTCTGTTCCACGCTCAAATCCAGGTCCAGGGTGCTTTGCTGGAACACCACCCCCAGTTGCTGCAATGCCGCACGCGGGGCCTGGGCCAGGCAATGCCCGCCCACCCGGATCGTACCGGCCTGCAAGTCGTACAAGCGCGTGAGCAGGGCGATCAAGGTCGACTTGCCGGCCCCGTTCGGCCCCAGCAACGCTGCAAACTGCCCCGGCGCCAGGCTGAAACTCACCGCCTGCAACGCCTGCCGGGGGCCATAGGCGAAGCTGAGCCGGCTGACGTCCAACGCGTTCATGGTGTCACCACCACACCCCATGGGTAGCGCCCGACCTTGATCGACTTGACCACCTTGAGGCTGTCCACATCGATCACCGACACATCGCCGCTCACGCCGTTGGTGGCCAGCAACTGTTTCTCATCGGGCGTGAATGCCAGTTGCCAGACGCGGCGGCCGACCACCAGGTAGTCGAGGATCTCGAACGTCTTGGCGTCAATCACCGCCACATGGTTGGCCGGGCCCAGGGCGACAAACGCGTACTTGCCGTCGGCGCTGAGCTTGATGCCCACCGGTTGCACCTTGTCCGGGTGCACGCCCTTGATCTTGAAGGTCAGGGTCTTGAGGATCGCACGGCTGGCCACGTCGAGAATCGTCACGGTGCCGCCGATTTCCGCCGAGGCCCAGAGCTGCGCACCGTCGTGGCTGAATTCGACAAAGCGCGGGCGCTGGTCCACCGGGGTACTGTCGGCCAGCGTCTGGGTACGGGTGTCGATCCAATGCAGCATGTTCGTGGTTTCGCTGGTGTTCACTGCCCACTTGCCGTCGGGGCTGACCGCCATGCCTTCGGGTTCGACGCCGACGTTGATCTGGCCCAGCACCTTGGCAGTTTCGGTGTCGATCACCGTGACCAGTGCATCGTCTTCGTTGGACACATACAGCCAGCGGTTATTGGGGTGCAGGGCAAATTGCTCGGGGTCTTTGCCGGAGGGTAGCTCCTTGATGATCTTGCGGGTGGCCACGTCCATCACTTGCACCCGGTCCGAGTCACTGGCGCAGATGTACAACAGCTTATTGTCATGGGACAGCAGGAGGCCGCGTGGACGCTGGCCGACCTTGAGCGTGTCGATGACTTGCAGGGTCTGCATGTCGATCAGGCTCAGGCTGTTGTCTTTCTCGTTGGAGACCCAGGCGGTGCTGGCCACGGCGTGCCCGGCGGCAAGCAGCAGGGCGCATGAAAGCAGGGTGCGGCGCATGGCGGATTCCTTATTGTTTTATGTGTTCAGGGATAGCGGCAGGTCACCTCGGGCTGGTCATAGCCCAAGCTGTCCATTTCGTTGAAGGGGTGCAGGAAACCCTCTTGAGGCGAGGTACTGACCAGCGCACGCGGTTGCACGATGGGGATCGGCTGGCGCAGTTGGCCATTCCAGGGGCGATAACTGAGCTTGCGGCCCTTGAAACCATCCAGCGGCAGTTGCTCGCCCAGCAACAATTGACGGATCGCCATGGGGTCGGCCTGACGCAGCTTGCTGACGGCGCTGGCGACGCTGCGCACCGCCATCCAGGCGGCGAAGTCGCGGTCGTTCATCCAGCGCCCGGCCAGGGCTTCGAAGCGCTTTTGCAATTGCGCAGCGCCGTAGGTCTCCACGGTTTTGTGCCAGCCGGTGGGGGTCAGGCCCTGGGTGCCGGCCACCGGGCGTGGGTACCAGGTCTGGTAGGGCACGTATTCGCCGAAGTCGCCGCGCTCGTCGGCCACCAGTACCACGTCATAGTCATCCGCCTGGGTGAACAGCGGCATATCGGCCTGGGCGCTGCGGCGTTGATCGTTATCGAAACGCCAGGCTTTTTCCGCGACCCAGCGCACGCCGAAACGCTTGGCGGCGCGGCGCAGGGCGGCGGCATAGGCTTGGTCATCCTCGGTCGGGCCGACGATCAGCAGCGCCCGTTGCCATTTGCGCACCACCAGAAACTGCATCAGCGCATCGGCCAGCATCGCGCGGCTCGCCAGGCTGTGCAGTACGTTGCCCAGGCAGTCGGTACTGCGCAGGCGGTCATCGGGGCTGCCGGCGTTGAACAGCAGGCTGTCGGGCAATGCGGCGCTGAGTTGGCGCAGGCTGGCGGCGGGGGCGTTGACCACGAACAGGCGCAGGCCCTGGTCATGCTGGGCCTTGGCGGCGGCGAGCAGGGCCTCGGGCGTGTCGACCGTGGCGCTGGTGAGGCTGTAATGCTGGTTGAGAAAGGCGCCGGTGCTGTTGCTGTCGATGATCGCCAATTCAGCGCCGCGTTGCCCGGCGTCGGCGGGTTCGCCGATCACATTGGACAGCAACGGCCCCGGGTCGAGGCGATACCCCAGGTAACCGATGGGCACCGGCAACGGGGCCTCGGCGGCCTGGCTGCCAGGGGCACACACCATCGCCAGCAGGCAGATCACGGCGTAGGGGGCAAGCTGGCGCATAAGGCACTCCATGACAGGTAGCGCCAGCATAGAAAGCCCCGTTCCCCCTGCAAATATGCAGAAAGTACCGCTGAGCCAGTACCAAGGTAGTAGCCCGCAAGTCCGCCGAGGCCGGCAAGACGTCCCGCAGCGCCGCTGTTTCAGACATGCCCCACAAGCCCTACTACCAAGGGAGGAGGGCGCGGCCACCAAAGCAGCATACGGCCCGTGGCCCAGGGTTTTTAAGATGCCTGCCATAACCTCGAACCATGAGGTTTTGCGTGCAATCCTGAGGGCAAAAATAATGACAACAAAACGCAATGCCTTGCTCGTGGCCGGGCTGTTGGTCGGTGTGATCGCTGCCGGTTCCGCGCTGGCCCATGGCAATGTGGTGCCGCAAGCGGTGGAGACCAAAGGGCTGACGGCGATCAAGGATGCCGGGGTGGCGGTCGACGCTGACGGCTGGGCTGCCGTGAACCCTTATCGCACCTCGCCCGAGCACGATAAAGCCGTGGAGATCGGCGCCTCCGCCTACAACCAGAACTGCGCCGCGTGCCATGGGCTGGAAGCCAAGTCCGGTGGTATCGCGCCTGACCTGCGCCTGCTGGACGCCGGCGAGGCGGGGGATGAGTGGTTTGTCGAGCGCGTGCGCAATGGCGCAGTGCGTGACGGGCGGGTGTACATGCCGAAAATGGCCGACTACCTGAGCCAGGAGGCTTTGTGGGCGGTGCGCACTTACCTGGACTCCGTGCGCGTCGAGGAGTAAGCCATGCGCCTGTTCGCAGCGCTGCTGGGCCTGTGCTTGCTGTGCGGCCAGATCGCCCAGGCGCAGGTGCGCAGCTATGACCAGATCATCGCCGCGGGTGAGCTGAAAGTGGCGGTGTACAAAAACTTCGCCCCCTACAGCTTCGAACAGGGCACAACGCCGCGCGGGGTCGATGTGGAACTCGCGCAGGCGCTGGCCAAGGCCCTGGGCGTACGGTTGACGCTGATCTGGGCGCCCGCCGGGGAGAAGCTCGACGACGACCTGCGCGACTACATCTGGCGCGGCAGCCCGTTGCACCATCATCAATTGGCCGACCTGATGCTGCGTGCGCCCTACGATCACGACTATGCGCAAAGGCGCAACGACCAGGGCGAACTGGAAAACGGCCAGGTGGTGATGTTCGGCCCTTACCAGAACGAACAATGGCAGGTGGCCTATGACCGTCGGCGCCTGGACAGCGTCGCCAGTGTGGCGGTATTCGAACAGCACCCCATCGGCGTCGAAGTCGACAGCGTGCCGTCGTTCTACCTCACCTCGGTGTTCAACGGCATGCTCGCCGGCAAGACCCATCATTACCCGGGCGTACCCCAGGCCTTTGCGGCGATGAAGGCCGGGAAGGTCGACGCGGTGATGGCCATGCGCGGTGAAATCGATTGGCAGGTGCATGAGGCCCACGACCCGCAACTGGCTTTGGCTGAAAACGCCTACCCCAATATGGGCAAACAACGCTGGGAGATCGGCATGGCGGTGCATGAAAGCAACCGCCAGTTGGCCTATGCCGTGGAGGAGGCGTTGGAAGGCTTGATCCGCGACGGCTCGCTGCAAGCCATCTACCAGCATTACGGCCTGCGCTATGAAGTGCCCGAGATGTACCAATGAACTGGCGCCTGAGGCTGATGTTGGCGTGCTGGCTGCCGCTTGCGGCCCACGCCACGCAGGTGGACCCGGTGCCGTCGGTGATGTGGGCGTTTTATCAGCAGCAGTTCTTGGGCGATGCACCGTTCGTGTTCGACGAGCGGGTCAAGCTGCTGGCACCGCCGTTTGCCGAAGATGCGCGGCAGGTGCCACTGGAGATTGACGCCCGCGCCTTCAATGGCCACGTGGTGAACATCCTGGCTTGGGCCGAACTCAACCCGTTGCCGAAGATCGTCGACTTCCACCCCAAGGCCGGCGTATTGCCGTGGTTGTCGATCCGCATCCGTATCGAACAAGCCACGCCGCTGCGCGCGGCGGTGCTCACCGATGATGGCGTGTGGCATGTCGGCTCGGCCCTGATCGACGCGGCCGGTGGCGGTTGCACCGCACCCAGTGTGGTGCGCACCCAGCCAGGCTGGGAAGAGCATATCGGCGAGGTGCTGGGCGGGCGCTATCCGCGTGGTGAGTTCAGCCGCGTGCGCGTGCAGGTGGCACACCCGATGGACAATGGCCTGGTCAGCGGTATCCCGGAGTTTTATCTCAACCACGCCCAACTGCGCGACGCTCAGGACCAGGTACTGGCGGAGCTTGAGTTGTTCCCGGCGGTCAGCGAAAACCCCAACCTGGCATTCGACATCCAAAGGGCGGGGCCGACGCGCCTGCTGCTGCGGGACAACAGCGGCAACCAGATCGACGCCGCCATCCCCTGACCTCAAGGAGCGCGGTATGCGCTGGATACTGCTGTTTTGCCTGTGCCTGAGCCTGCCCGCGCTGGCGGATTTCGACTACGCGCTCAAGCCCCGTCTGATTGCCGACGACACTTGGCTGTTGGAAGGCAGCACCGACAACTTCAACAAGGCCAATGGCGGCAACATCGTCAACACCGCGTTCATCGTCACCGAAGCTGGCGTGGTAGTGATCGACACCGGGCCGTCCAGGCGCTACGGCGAAGCGCTGCGCCAGGCGATTGCCGGCGTCACCGCCAAACCGGTGATCCAGGTGCTGTTGACCCATCATCACCCCGACCATGCCTTGGGCAACCAGGCGTTCAAGTCCGTGCCGATCGGCGCCCTGGCCGACACCACGCGCTTGCTCCACGAGCAGGGCGATGGCATGGCTGAAAACCTCTATCGCCTGGTCGGTGACTGGATGCGCGGTACCGAAGTGCTGCTGCCTACCCAGGTGCTCGAACCGGGTGTGCTGAGCGTCGGCAGCCATGATCTGCGCTTGCTGGCGTTCACCGGGCATACCGGCGCGGACCTGGCGATCCTCGACAGCAAGACCGGTGTGCTGTTCGCCGGCGACCTGGTGTTCTACCAACGTGCGCTCACCACTCCCAACAGCCCGGGGCTGGCGGCCTGGCTGGCGGATATCGAACGTCTGCAGGCCTTGCCCTGGACCCTGCTGGTGCCCGGCCACGGCCCGGTCGCCGGCGATGCGCGACCCCTTGAGCAAATGCGCGACTACCTGACCTGGCTCGACCAGCTGCTGCGCGACGGCGCTGCACAGGGCAGCGAGATGGCCGAGCTGATCCGCAGCCCGATCCCCGAGCGTTTCGCCGCGATCAGCCTGAACCGCTACGAACTGATCCGCAGCGTCAGCCACCTGTACCCGCGTTACGAACGCGAGCAATTGCAACGGGTCGACACGCCGGCCCCGCTACTAAGGAACTAGCAATCTCGATACAGCGGTCAATTGTGACGGCGGCCGCTGCGCTCAAGAATCGCCGGCAGACCGGGAAAATTTCCCGGGTATAACAAAAAACCGCAGAGGTAGCCGTCATGACCCAACCCGCACGCCGCCAACCCTTCGCCTTGAGTGTGTTGCTCGGTGCCCTCCTGCTGGCCGGCCAGGCCCATGCCGCCGTGACCGATCAGGATATTCTCCAGGACCCGAAAAACCCCGGCCAGATCGTGACCAATGGCCTGGGCGTCCAGGGCCAGCGCTACAGCCCGCTCGATACGCTGAATGTCGACAACGTCAAAGACCTGCGCCCGGCCTGGGCGTTTTCCTTTGGTGGCGAGAAACAACGCGGGCAGCAGGCGCAGCCGATGGTCAAGGACGGGGTCATGTACCTCACCGGCTCCTACTCGCGGGTATTCGCGGTCGATGCGCGCACCGGCAAGAAACTCTGGCAATACGACGCGCGCCTGCCCGATGACATTCGCCCGTGCTGCGACGTGATCAACCGGGGCGTGGCACTGTATGGCGACCTGGTGTTCTTCGGCACGCTCGACGCCAAACTCGTGGCGCTGAACAAAGACACCGGCAAAGTGGTATGGAGTAAAAAAGTCGCCGATCACAAGGAAGGCTACTCCATCAGCGCCGCGCCCTTGGTGATCAACGGCAAGCTGATTACCGGCGTGGCCGGTGGCGAGTTCGGTGTGGTGGGCAAGATCGAAGCATATGACCCGAAAAACGGCGACCTGCTGTGGACCCGGCCCACGGTAGAAGGGCATATGGGCTACGTGTACAAGGACGGCAAGGCCGTGGAAAACGGCATTTCCGGCGGTGCGCCGGGCAAGACCTGGCCCGGTGACCTATGGAAAACCGGCGGCGCCGCGCCTTGGCTGGGCGGCTACTACGACCCGGAGACCAACCTGCTGCTGTTCGGCACCGGCAACCCGGCACCGTGGAACTCCCACCTGCGCCCCGGCGATAACCTCTATTCCTCTTCGCGCCTGGCGCTGAACCCGGATGACGGCAGCATCAAGTGGCATTTCCAGAGTACGCCGCATGACGGGTGGGACTTTGACGGCGTCAACGAATTGATCTCCTTCAACTACAGCGAAGGCGGCAAGGAAATCAAGGCGGCGGCCACCGCCGACCGCAACGGCTTCTTCTACGTGCTCGACCGTACCAACGGTAAATTCATCCGCGGCTTCCCGTTTGTCGACAAGATCACCTGGGCCAGCGGCCTGGATAAAGACGGACGGCCGATCTACAACGAAGCCAGCCGCCCCGGCGCCCCCGGCAGCGAAACCAAAGGCACCTCGGTGTTTGTCGCCCCGGCGTTCCTGGGGGCGAAGAACTGGATGCCGATGGCCTACAACCGCGACACCGGGCTGTTCTACGTGCCGTCCAACGAGTGGGGCATGGACATCTGGAACGAAGGCATCGCCTACAAGAAAGGCGCGGCGTTCCTCGGCGCGGGCTTCACCATCAAACCGCTGAATGAAGACTATATCGGCGTGCTGCGCGCCATCGACCCGAAAACCGGCAAGGAAGTCTGGCGCCACAAGAACTTCGCGCCGCTGTGGGGCGGGGTACTGACCACCAAGGGCAACCTGGTCTTCACCGGTACGCCGGAAGGCTTCCTGCAAGCCTTCAACGCCAAGACCGGGGAAAAAGTCTGGGAGTTCCAGACCGGCTCCGGCGTGCTCGGCTCACCTGTGACCTGGGAGATGGACGGCGAGCAGTACGTGTCGGTGCTCTCCGGCTGGGGCGGCGCGGTGCCGCTGTGGGGCGGCGAGGTGGCCAAGCGGGTCAAGGACTTCAACCAGGGCGGCATGCTCTGGACCTTCAAGCTCCCCAAGGAGTTGGTGGCCAAGCACTAGTTCTACGACCAAATGATCAGGGCCCTCCTGCCAACGGCGCATTCGCCCGGCAGCGAGGGCTCTTTACCATCGGTTCATCGCCTGTTGACCGACAGGCTCGGACCCCGACAGAGGCCTCATCATGATCTACGCACAACCTGGCACCCCCGGCGCTATCGTCACGTTCAAGCCGCGCTACGGCAATTACATCGGCGGCGAGTTCGTCGCGCCGCTCAAGGGTGAGTATTTCACCAACACCTCGCCGGTCACCGGTGAAGTGATCGCCGAATTCCCACGCTCCAGCGCCGCCGATGTCGACAAGGCCCTGGACGCGGCCCACGCCGCCGCCGATGCCTGGGGCAAAACCTCGGCCCAGGATCGTGCTTTGGTGCTGTTGAAAATCGCCGACCGTATTGAGCAACACCTCGAAGTGCTGGCCGTGGCCGAGACCTGGGACAACGGTAAGGCCGTGCGCGAAACCCTCAACGCCGACGTGCCCCTGGCCGCCGACCACTTCCGTTACTTCGCCGGTTGCATCCGCGCCCAGGAAGGCGGCGCCGCCGAGATCAACGAGCACACTGCGGCCTATCACTTCCACGAGCCGCTGGGCGTGGTCGGGCAGATCATTCCATGGAACTTCCCGCTGCTGATGGCCGCGTGGAAACTGGCACCGGCATTGGCGGCCGGTAACTGCATTGTGCTCAAACCTGCCGAGCAGACGCCGCTGTCGATCATGGTGTTCGCCGAGCTGATCGGCGACCTGCTGCCGCCGGGCGTGCTCAACATCGTGCAGGGTTTTGGACGCGAAGCGGGGGAGGCGCTGGCCACCAGCAAGCGCATCGCCAAGATCGCCTTCACCGGTTCCACCCCGGTGGGCGCGCACATCATGCATGCCGCCGCCGAGAACATCATCCCGTCCACCGTCGAGCTGGGCGGCAAGTCGCCGAACATCTTCTTTGAAGACATTATGAGCGCCGAGCCGGCCTTTATTGAAAAGGCCGCCGAAGGACTGGTGCTGGCGTTCTTCAACCAGGGCGAGGTGTGCACCTGCCCGTCGCGGGCGTTGGTGCAGGAGTCGATCTACGAGCCGTTCATGGCCGAGGTGATGAAGAAGATCGTCAAGATCAAGCGCGGCAACCCACTGGACACCGAAACCATGGTCGGCGCCCAGGCGTCGCAGCAGCAATACGACAAGATCCTGTCCTACCTGGAGATCGCCCAGCAAGAAGGCGCCGTACTGCTTACCGGCGGCGCGGCCGAGCGTCTGGAAGGAGACCTGTCCAGCGGCTATTACATCCAGCCGACCTTGCTCAAGGGGCACAACAAGATGCGCGTGTTCCAGGAGGAAATCTTCGGCCCGGTGGTGGGCGTGACCACTTTCAAGGACGAGGCCGAAGCACTGGCGATCGCCAACGACAGCGAATTCGGCCTGGGCGCCGGCCTGTGGACCCGCGACATCAACCGCGCCTACCGCATGGGCCGCGCGATCAAGGCCGGGCGGGTGTGGACCAACTGTTATCACCTGTACCCGGCGCATGCGGCGTTTGGCGGGTACAAGAAGTCGGGCGTGGGGCGTGAGAACCACAAGATGATGCTCGATCACTACCAGCAGACCAAAAACCTGTTGGTGAGCTACGACATCAATCCGCTGGGCTTCTTCTAACCCTCAAATTTGCAATGCAATTCATGGTGGGAGGGGGCTTGCTCCCGATAGCGGTGTGTCAGTGGCATAGGTGTTGACTGACACACTGCTATCGGGAGCAAGTCGAATCGTCGCACCGCCCCTCCCACATGGACCGTATTTCAATGTTGGGATTGGTCGGGGTAGTGGCATTGGGTCATGGCGGGCTCTGCATCTCCCATTTTGATTTTCCAGCATCCGCGACTAATGCACTGCAGCCGCTACTTCGAAAGTAGCATTCGCCGCCCACACCCCCCATGCATTAATGACCCCACCGGGATCTTCCGGCACAACAAGAGGACATGCCCATGTGGACTAAACCCGCGTTTACCGACCTGCGTATCGGCTTCGAAGTGACCATGTACTTCGCCAGCCGTTGATTCACCGCCGGCCAGCCTTGTGCTGGCCGGTGCTGTGTGGAGGATGCCCCTTTGGTCTGATTGCAATCGCAGCCGGATGGGTTAGTGTGGAGCGCATCTTCCAGAATAATAAAAACAGGCTTACCCATGAGCCAGACTCTGAGCCCGCTGCGTAAATTCGTTTCTCCTGAAATCATCTTTGGTGCCGGCTGCCGGCACAACGTCGGTAATTACGCCAAGACCTTCGGCGCACGCAAGGTGCTGGTGGTCAGCGACCCCGGCGTGATTGCCGCCGGTTGGGTGGCCGATGTCGAAGCCAGCCTGCAAGCGCTCGGCATCGATTACTGCCTGTACAGCGCCGTCTCGCCCAACCCCCGTGTCGAGGAAGTGATGCTCGGTGCCGAGGTGTACCGTGAACACCACTGTGACGTGATTGTCGCCATCGGCGGCGGTAGCCCGATGGACTGCGGCAAGGCCATCGGCATTGTGGTCGCCCACGGCCGTAGCATCCTAGATTTCGAAGGCGTGGATACCCTCCGCGTGCCCAGCCCGCCGCTGATCCTGATTCCGACCACCGCCGGCACCTCGGCGGATGTCTCGCAGTTCGTGATCATCTCCAATCAGCAGGAGCGCATGAAGTTCTCCATCGTCAGCAAGGCGGTGGTGCCGGATGTGTCGCTGATCGACCCGGAAACCACTGCCAGCATGGACCCGTTCCTGTCGGCCTGTACCGGCATTGACGCGTTGGTGCATGCCATCGAAGCGTTCGTCTCCACCGGCCACGGCCCGCTCACCGATCCTCACGCGTTGGAAGCGATGCGCCTGATCAACGGCAACCTGGTGCAGATGATCGCCAACCCCGGCGATATCGCCCTGCGCGAGAAGATCATGCTCGGCAGCATGCAGGCCGGGCTGGCGTTTTCCAATGCGATCCTCGGCGCGGTGCATGCCATGTCCCACAGCCTGGGCGGGTTTCTCGATTTGCCCCATGGCCTGTGCAACGCGGTGCTGGTGGAGCATGTGGTGGCGTTCAATTACAACTCGGCGCCGGAGCGATTCCAGGTGATCGCCGAGACGTTCGGGATCGACTGCCGGGGGCTCAACCATCGACAGATCTGCGGGCGCTTGGTGGACCATCTGATCGCGCTGAAACATGCGATTGGCTTCCACGAAACCCTGGGCCTGCATGGGGTGCGTGTGGCGGATATTCCGTTCCTGTCGCGCCATGCGATGCACGACCCCTGCATCCTCACCAACCCTCGGGAGTCGAGCCAGCGTGACGTCGAGGTCGTCTATGGCGAAGCTCTCTGACGACCAGCAGCGCGCCCTCGCCGGGTTGCTGGGCCTTGGCGACCAGTCGGCGCGCAAGAGCCATTACCCGGAACTCACTGCACGCCTGGATGAGCTGGAGGCCGAACGCAAGCGCTACATCCGTCTCAACGACGAGCTGGAGCAGCGGGTCGCCGCACGTACCGATGAGCTGCTGGAAGCCAACCACAACCTGCAACAGCAGATCGCCCAGCGCGAACGGATCGAACAGGACCTGCGCGACGCTCGCGACGCCGCCGAAGCCGCCAACCGCAGCAAGGACAAATACCTCGCCGCCGCCAGCCATGACCTGTTGCAGCCACTGAATGCCGCCCGTTTGTTGATCGCCACGTTGCGCGAACGGCAGTTGCCCAGCGTCGAGCAGGTGCTGGTGGAACGTACGCACCAGGCGCTGGAAGGCGCCGAGGACCTGCTGACTGACTTGCTCGATATCTCGCGCCTGGACCAGGCGGCGGTCAAGCCGGACATGGCCGTGTATCGGCTCGATGAGCTGTTTGCGCCGCTGGTTTCGGAGTTTCAGTCGGTGGCCCAGGCGTCGGGGCTGAACCTGCGGGTGCACACCGGCCGCTATGCGATCCGCAGCGACTTGCGGTTGTTGACGCGCATCTTGCGTAACTTCTTGAGCAATGCCTGCCGCTATACCGATGAGGGCTGCATCCTGCTCGGCGCGCGCCGCCGGGGCGATCGCCTGCGCCTCGAGGTGTGGGATACCGGGCGTGGTATTGCGGCGGACCGGCTGGAGGCGATCTTCCTGGAGTTCAACCAGCTCGACGTCGGCCGTGCGGCGGACCGCAAGGGCGTCGGGCTGGGCCTGGCGATTGTCGAGCGGATCGCCGAGATCCTCGGCCACCCGGTGGCGGTGCGGTCCTGGCCGGGGCGCGGTTCGATGTTCAGTATTGAGGTGCCGATGAGCGCCGAGATGCCTGCGGCAATCAGCCAACTGCCGGTGCAAGCGACGACCGGCAACCCGCTGCCGGGGCGGCGTTTACTGGTGATCGACAACGAAGTGAGCATCCTCGACAGCATGCGTGCATTGCTCGGCCAATGGGGCTGCGAAGTGCTGACCGCCACCGACCAGGCGGGCGCATTGCTGGCGTTGCAGGGCAGGGCGCCGGAGCTGATCCTGGCGGACTACCACCTGGACCATGGGGTGCTGGGGTGCGAGGTGGTCAAGCACCTGCGCGAGCATTTCGGGCAGAAGATTGCGGCGGTGATCATTACCGCCGACCGCACCGACCAATGCCGCCGCGCGTTGCGCCGGCTGGATGCGCCGTTGCTGAACAAGCCGGTCAAGCCGGGCAAGTTGCGCGCAGTGTTGAGCCAGTTATTGGCCTAGGGTGTTGATACCTGTCAACACGCCACGCGACGCTTTGCCTCATGCTCCAGGCCCGATCCAGAGGCCCGGAGCCGCCCATGAACGCCCCTGCTACAACCGCTGCATCCTTCAAGTTACCCCTGGGCCTGGTGGTCGCCGTATTGGTGATGGTCGGCGTGCTGTGGTTGCCGCTGCCGGCCGACCTGCCCGTGGCTGGGCAGCGCATGCTGGCGATCCTCGCGTTTGCCGTGGTGGTGTGGATCAGCGAAGCGGTGTCCTATGAAGCCAGCGCGATCATGATCACCTCGCTCATGGCGTTTTTGCTCGGCACCGCACCCTCGCTGCAAGACCCGACGCAGCTGATCGGCTCCAGCCCGGCCATCAGCATGGCGCTGACCGGCTTCTCCAACCCCGCGCTGGCGCTGGTGGCGGGCGCGTTGTTCATTGCGGCGGCGATGACCCACACCGGCCTGGACCGGCGCATTGCGTTGGTGACCCTGAGCCGCGTCGGCACCAGTACCCGGCGCATCCTGCTCGGCGCGATTGCCGTGACGATCCTGCTCAGCCTGGTGGTGCCCAGCGCCACGGCGCGCAGTGCCTGTGTGGTGCCGATCATGATGGGGGTGATCGCCGCCTTTGGCGTGGATAAACGCTCGAACATCGCCGCCGGCATCATGATCGTGGTGGCCCAGGGCACCAGCATCTGGAACGTCGGTATCCAGACCGCCGCGGCGCAGAACCTGCTGAGCGTCGGCTTCATGGACAAGATGCTCGGCCAGCGCGTGTCGTGGATCGACTGGCTGATCGCCGGCGCGCCGTGGGCGCTGATTATGTCGGCCGTGTTGTTGTACCTGGTGCTCAAGCTGCTGCCGCCGGAAACCGACAGCATCCCCGGCGGTAAAGAAGCGGTGGCGCAGTCGCTGCTGGACATCGGCCCCATGAGCGGCCCGCAGAAACGCTTGCTCGCCGTGTCGGTATTGCTGTTGTTGGCTTGGGCCACGGAAGGGCGCCTGCACAATTTCGACACCACCTCGACCACTTACGCCGGGCTGGTATGCCTGCTGTTGCCGGGCCTGGGCGTGATGACCTGGAAGGATGTGCAATCGCGCATTCCGTGGGGCACGGTGATTGTGTTCGGCGTGGGCATCAGCCTGGGCACGGCGCTGTTGACCACCCACGCCGGGCAATGGCTGGGTTCGCAGGTGGTGGCGCACACCGGGTTGGATCAGGTGGGGCCGCTGGGCGTGTTTGCGATTCTTGGCGCGTTCCTGATCCTGATCCATCTAGGCTTCGCCAGCGCCACGGCCCTGACCTCGGCGTTGTTGCCGATCCTGATTGCGGTGTTGCAGACCTTGCCGGGGGAGTTCAACCGGTTGGGGATGACCATGCTGCTGGGGTTTGTCATGAGCTATGGGTTTATCCTGCCGATCAATGCGCCGCAGAACATGGTGTGCCTGGGCACGGCGACGTTTACGGCCAGGCAATTCGCCAAGGTCGGGGTCTGGGTAACGCTGGTGGGGTATGGGTTGATGCTGGTATTTGCAGCGACTTACTGGAGTTGGCTAGGCTGGATCTGATCAGGAGTGCGCTTTATAGGCATCGAGCAGCCACAGACTGGCTGGAACCCCACCCCAAGATGGCAAGATGAGCGGCTCTCAGGTTTACTATCCCTGAGTCGTGCTTTTACCGACCTCAACCGTCGGTTCATCTAGGTCATCGAATGGACAAATACACCCCACACACCTGGGAACCCCACGAGCGCCCGAGCCTGCCCGGTTCGCCGTCGAC
The DNA here is from genome assembly GCF_050312575.1 of Pseudomonas sp. R11F. Taxonomy (NCBI): domain Bacteria; kingdom Pseudomonadati; phylum Pseudomonadota; class Gammaproteobacteria; order Pseudomonadales; family Pseudomonadaceae; genus Pseudomonas; species Pseudomonas sp. R11F. The sequence continues at coordinate 85,073 of NZ_JBNPJU010000063.1, forward strand.
ACCGCTGCACCCCACCCACAGACGCTGGCTGTTCGCGCTGGTGGGCGTGCTGGTGGCAATCACCGGGGGGCTGGGGAATGCTCTGGTCATCGCCAACCTGCAATACCTGCAAGGCGCACTGGGGGCGACCACCGCCGAAATGGCCTGGCTGCCCGCCGCCTATGTGATGACCAACGTGTGCATGAACCTGCTGCTGGTGAAGTTCCGCCAGCAGTTCGGCCTGCGCGCGTTCACCGAAGTGTTCCTGGTGCTGTATGCGCTGGTGACTTTCGGCCACTTGTTCGTCAACGACCTCAGTTCGGCCATTGCGGTGCGGGCGGCGCACGGCATGGTCGGCGCGGCGCTGAGTTCCCTGGGGTTGTACTACATGATCCAGGCATTCCCGGCCAAGTGGCGCCTCAAAGCCCTGGTCCTGGGGTTGGGCACCGCGCAGTTGGCCTTGCCGCTGGCGCGACTGTTCTCCGAAGACTTGCTGCAGATTGCCGAGTGGCGCGGCCTGTACCTGTTCGAGCTGGGCTTGGCGCTGATCTGCCTGGGCTGCGTGTTCCTGCTCAAGCTGCCACCGGGCGACCGTTTCAAGACCTTTGAAAAACTCGACTTCCTCACCTTCGCCATCCTCGCCAGCGGCGTGGCGCTGCTGTGCGCGGTGTTGTCCCTGGGCCGTATCGACTGGTGGCTGGAAGCGCCGTGGATCGGCATCGCCTCGGCCGCCTCGCTGATACTGATCATGGCTGGCCTGGCCATCGAACATAACCGCGCCAACCCGATGCTGATGACCCGCTGGCTGGGCAGCGGCACCATGATTCGCCTGGCGCTGGCGGTGATCCTGATTCGCATGGTGCTGTCCGAACAGTCCACCGGTGCGGTGGGGTTCATGCAGATGTTGAACATGAGCTACCAACAGATGCACACGCTGTATGTGGTCATGCTGGCCGGAGCGATTGCCGGGCTGGTGGTCAGCGCGTTGACGATCAACCCCGCGCACCTGCTGATGCCGCTGGTGATTTCCTTGGCGCTGATGGCCACGGGGTCGGTGATGGACAGTTTTTCCAGCAACCTGACCCGGCCGCAGAACCTGTATATCAGTCAGTTCCTGCTGGGCTTTGGCGGTACGTTCTTCCTGGGGCCGACCATGGTGCTGGGCACGAAGAACGTGCTGACCAACCCGCGCAACCTGGTGAGTTTTTCGGTGATGTTCGGCATTTGCCAGAACCTCGGCGGCCTGATCGGCGCAGCGTTGCTCGGCACCTTCCAGATCGTGCGCGAAAAGTATCATTCAAGCATGATCGTCGAGCACTTGACCTTGCTCGACCCCCGCGTGGCCGCACGGGTACAGAGCGGCGGTTCGGCCTATGGCGGTATCGTCGCCGACCCGGAATTGCGTAACCTGATGGGCATCCGCAGCCTCGCCACGGCCGCGACCCGGGAGGCGAACGTAATGGCTTACAACGATGTCTTCATGCTGATCGCGATCATCGCGATACTGACCATGACCTGGATCTTTTTGCGCAGCCTATGGCTGATGAGCACCACCCGAGCAGCCACTCCTCCCGTTCAACCCAGCGGCGTTTCTTCATGACCGATTCGACAACCACGACCACCAACGCCATTGCCTCGACCCCGGAAGGCAGCACCCCACCGGGCTCGACCATTACCGAACCGCGCTCGTTGCGGGTGCGCATCGTCTCTTCGCTGGGCTTTGCCGCGATTGCCATCGTCGGTGTGCTGATCGTGTTGTATGCCTGGCAATTGCCGCCGTTCAGCAGCGCCGTGGAGACCACTGAAAATGCGTTGGTGCGCGGCCAAGTGACGATCATCGGCCCGCAACTGAGCGGTTATGTATTCGAAGTGCCGGTGCAGGACTTCCAGTACGTGAAAGCCGGCGACCTGCTGGTGCGCTTGGACGACCGCATCTACAAGCAGCGCCTCGACCAGGCACTGGCCCAACTGGCGGTACAGAAAGCCGCGTTGGCCAATGTAGTGCAGCAGCGCAACAGCGCCGAAGCCACCATCAAGCTGCGCCAGGCCGCGTTGGCGGATAGCCAGGCGCAGTCGCGCAAGAGCATTGCTGACCTGCGCCGCAATGAAGAACTGATCGGCGACGGTTCCGTGTCCAAGCGCGAGCTGGACGTGACCCGTGCGGCGAACGCGCAGACGATCGCCTCGGTGGCCCAAGCCCAGGCCAGCCTGGAAATTGCCCGGCAGGATCTGCAAACCGTGATCGTCAATCGCGGTTCCCTGGAGGCCGCCGTGGCCAGTGCCGAGGCGGCGGTGGAGCTGGCGCGCATCGACCTGTCCAACACCCGCATCACCGCGCCGCGTGATGGCCAGTTGGGGCAGATTGGCGTGCGCCTTGGCGCCTATGTCAATTCCGGCGCGCAGTTGATGGCCCTGGTGCCCCCGCAGTTGTGGGTGATCGCCAATATGAAAGAAACCCAGATGGACAACGTGCAGGTCGGCCAGCCGGTGACCTTCACCGTGGATGCGCTGAACCACCGCAAGTTTCATGGCACTGTGCAGCATATTTCCCCGGCGACCGGTTCGGAGTTCAGCCTGTTGCAGGCCGATAACGCCACCGGCAACTTCGTCAAGATCGCCCAGCGCGTGCCGGTGCGGATCACGGTCGACCCCGACCAGGCCGAGAGCGAGCGGCTGCGGCCGGGGTTGTCGGTGGTCGTCAGTATCGACACCGCGGGGCGCTTGAAAAACAGCCCGCCTTGAGACCACGCCGCTCAACAGGTGCCAGCGTCACCCAGGCTTGCGACACGCAAACGTAGGTTCGGGTAACCCCTGGGCACCGGGGTTGAGGGCGAACACGCCGCCGGCCAGGGACTGCTCGCTGTGGTCGTCACGAATCGAGGTGACGAACAAGGTGTCCAGGCGACTGCCGCCGAACGCGCACATGCTGGGTTTTTTCACCGGCACGCTGAGCGAGCGGTCGAGGCGGCCCTCGGGGGTGAAACGGTGGACCAGTCCTGCGTCGTTGGCGCAGATCCAATAGCAGCCGTCGGCGTCGACGGCCGCGCCGTCGGGGCGGCCGGGGTGCGCGTGCATGTCGATGAACACGCGGCGATTGGACGGTGTGCCGCTCTCCAGATCGTAATCGAACGCCCAGACCTGCTGCACCGACGGGTGCGAGTCCGAGGCATACATCGTGCGCCCATCGGGGCTGAAGGCCAGGCCGTTGAGGGTGATAAACCCGCTTAGCTGAGCCTGCGGCGTTGCACCTGCGGCGAAGCGATAAAGAGTGCCTTCGGCGGCCCCAAGGCCCATGTCCAAGACCATGCTGCCGGCCCAGAAGCGGCCCTGGCGATCACAGCGGCCATCGTTCAGGCGCATGTCCGCGCGCGGGTGTTCGACGGTCGCCAAGGGGGTGGTGTCGAGGCTGCCGTCGTTGTGCGGGGTGAGTTGGAAAAACCCGGTTTGCATGCCGGCAACCCAGTTGCCGGCGTCGCTACGTGCGATGCAGGCAAGCATTTGCGGGGCTTTCCAGGCCGCGAGGTGGCCGGTGGCGGCGCTCCAGCGTTGCAGGCCGCCGTTGGGAATATCGACCCAATACAGCGCCTGTTCCTCGGGTACCCAGACTGGGCATTCGCCCACGGTGTTGCGGGCGTCGACGATCAATTCAGCGGGCATGGTTCAGTCACCGAAGGGGCCGGCCGCGCAAAACGCACCGCCTTGGTAGACCTTGGCCGGGTCGTTTTCAGCCACGGGTGGCTGGGTTTCGACCTGGGCGCGGAACACTTCGGAGCTGTCCTTGGGCACAAAGCCCAGGTGCGCGGCGTAGCGGTTGTCCCACCAGGTGTCGAGGTTATCCGACATGCCGTACACCACGGTATGGCCGACGTTGGGGGTGTAGAGCGCACGTTCCAGCAGTTGCGTGAGGTCGTCGAAGCTCAGCCAGGTGTGCATCATCCGGCGGTTTTGCGGTTCGGGGAACGAGGAGCCGATACGGATGCTCACGGTCTCGATGCCGTAACGGTCGAAGTAAAAACTGGCCAGGTCTTCGCCGTAGGATTTGGACAGACCGTAGTAGCTGTCCGGGCGGCGAGGGGAGTGGGCGTCGAGGATTTCGCCTTGTTTGTGGAAGCCGATCACATGGTTGGAACTGGCGAAGACCACGCGCTTCACGCCGTGGCGGCGGGCGGCTTCGTAGATGTGGAAAGTCCCGCAGATGTTGGCGCCGAGTACCTCTTCAAAGGCGCGCTCCACCGACACGCCGCCAAAATGCAGGATCGCGTCGACACCTTCGACCAACTGATGCACGGCGTGTTTGTCGGCGAGGTCACAGGGTTGCACTTCTTCAGACGCGTCGGCGGCCGGGGCCATCGGGGCGATGTCCGACAGGCGCAACACCCGGGCATAGGGGCGCAGGCGTTCACGCAGGACTTTGCCCAAGCCACCGGCGGCGCCGGTGAGCAGCAGGCGGTTGAAGGGTGTGGGCGAGGTGATTGTGGTCATGTGGATTCCATTATTGTTGTAGGTTGTCGTATGACTTGTCTCGAGTATCCTTACGCTCCCCCCAGCTTGTCAACCCGACCTGTGGGAGGGGGCTTGCTCCCGATAGCGGTCTATCAACGATGCTTGCGGTGGATGACACACC
>NZ_JBNPJU010000005.1:0-88389 GCF_050312575.1 Pseudomonas sp. R11F
ATAGCGGTGGATCAGTCAGCAAAGCGGTGAATGACACACCGCTATCGGGAGCAAGCCCCCTCCCACAGTTTGATCGCATTTCAAGCTTGGAATGGTTGCACCTCTAATAACAAAAATTCCCGGGAGCCCGCTTATGTCGGTCGATCCGCAACACCTGCTTCGCGAGCTGTTTGCCACAGCCATCGACGCCGCCCACCCCCGGCAAGTCCTGGAACCTTATCTGCCCGCCGACCGCAGCGGCCGGGTGATCGTGATCGGCGCCGGCAAAGCCGCGGCGGCCATGGCCTTGGTCGTCGAGAACTGCTGGCAGGGCGAAGTCACCGGCCTTGTGGTCACCCGCTACGGCCACGGCGCGCCGTGCAAGAAAATCGAAGTGGTCGAAGCCGCCCACCCCGTGCCCGATGCAGCGGGCCTGGCCGTGGCACAGCGTGTGCTGGGGCTGATCAGCGACCTGGGCGAAGACGACCGGGTGATCTTCCTGCTCTCCGGCGGCGGCTCTGCCTTGCTCGCCCTGCCCGCCGAAGGCATCACCCTGGCCGACAAACAAGCCATCAACAAAGCCCTGCTCAAATCCGGCGCCACCATTGGCGAGATGAATTGCGTACGCAAGCACCTCTCAGCCATCAAGGGCGGCCGATTGGCGAAAGCGGCCTGGCCCGCGACGGTCTACACCTATGCCATTTCCGATGTGCCCGGTGACCAGGCCACGGTGATCGCCTCCGGCCCCACGGTGGGTGACCCCAGCACGTCGCAACAGGCCCTGGCGATCCTCAAGCGCTACGGCATCGACGCCCCCGCCTCGGTGCGCAGCTGGTTGCAGGACCCGGCCTCGGAAACCGTCAAACCCGGCGACCCGGTGCTCGCGCGCAGCCACTTCCAATTGATCGCACGCCCCCAGCAATCCCTCGAAGCCGTGGCGGTCAAAGTTCGCCAAGCGGGGTTCAGCCCGCTGATCCTCGGTGACCTGGAAGGCGAAGCTCGGGACGTGGCCAAGGTACACGCCGGTATCGCCCGGCAGATCGTGCAACATGGCCAGCCGTTGGCCGCGCCGTGCGTGATCCTGTCCGGCGGTGAAACCACCGTCACCGTGCGCGGCAATGGCCGTGGCGGGCGCAATGCCGAATTCCTGCTGAGCCTCACCGACAGTCTCAAGGGCCTGCCCGGCGTGTACGCCCTGGCCGGCGACACAGATGGCATCGACGGCTCGGAAGACAATGCCGGCGCGATCATGACCCCCACCAGCTACGCCCGCGCCGAAGCCCTGGGCCTGTCGGCCAGCGACGAGCTGGACAACAACAATGGCTACGGCTATTTCGCCGCGCTCGACGGTCTGCTCGTCACCGAGCCGACCCGTACCAACGTCAATGACTTGCGCGCCATCCTGATCCTTGAGACTGCCCACCATGACGCCTGACAAGAAGGTCAAAATCCTCGCCACCCTGGGGCCGGCCACCGACGGTATCGACGATATCCGCGAACTGGTGGAAGCCGGAGTGAACATCTTCCGCCTCAACTTCAGCCACGGTGAGCACGCCGATCATGCCCAGCGCTACCAGTGGATTCGCCAAGTGGAGCGCCAGTTGAATTACCCGCTGGGCATTCTCATGGACCTGCAGGGGCCAAAGTTGCGGGTCGGACGTTTTGCCGAGGGCAAGGTGCAACTGGTGCGCGGCCAGGCCCTGCGCCTGGACCTGGACCCGACGCCGGGTGACCAATGCCGGGTCAACCTGCCTCACCCGGAAATCATCGCAGCGCTGGAGCCGGGCATGGATCTGCTGCTGGACGACGGCAAGCTGCGCCTGCGAGTCATCACCCGGCATGCCGACGCCATCGACACGACCGTGCTCAATGGTGGTGAGTTGTCCGACCGCAAAGGCGTGAATGTCCCACAAGCCTTGCTGGAACTCAGCCCGCTGACCGCCAAGGATCGCCGCGACCTGAGCTTCGGCCTGGAGCTGGGCGTGGACTGGGTGGCGCTGTCCTTCGTGCAACGCCCGGAAGACATCCGCGAAGCCCGCGAGCTGATCGGCGACAAGGCGTTCCTGATGGCCAAGATCGAAAAACCGTCGGCCGTGCAGCGCCTGGCGGAAATCGCCGAATTGAGCGACGCGATCATGGTGGCCAGGGGCGACCTGGGGGTGGAAGTGCCGGCCGAGAGCGTGCCGCACATTCAGAAAGACATCATCCGTACCTGCCGCCAGTTGGGTAAACCGGTGGTGGTGGCCACGCAGATGCTCGAATCCATGCGCTTCTCGCCTGCGCCGACGCGCGCCGAAGTCACGGACGTAGCCAATGCGGTGGCTGAAGGGGCGGATGCGGTGATGCTGTCGGCGGAAACCGCCTCGGGCGATTACCCGCTGGAGGCCGTGCAGATGATGAGCAAGATCATCCGCCAGGTGGAAAACGGCCCGGACTACCAGACGCAACTGGACGTCAACCGACCCAAGGCGCAGGCCACGGTGTCCGACGCGATCAGCTGCGCCATCCGGCGCATCAGCAGCATCCTGCCGGTGGCGGTGCTGGTGAACTACAGCGAGTCGGGCAACTCCAGCCTGCGTGCGGCGCGGGAACGCCCGGTGGCGCCGATTCTCAACCTCACGCCGAACCTGTCCACGGCGCGGCGCTTGAGCGTGGCGTGGGGCGTGCATTCAGTGGTCAATGACCGGCTGCGGCAGGTGGATGAGGTGTGCTCCACGGCATTGGAGATCGCCCAGGCCCAAGGAATGGCGCAGCGTGGGGATACGTTGGTCATTACAGCGGGGGTGCCGTTCGGGCAGTTGGGGTCGACCAATTCCTTGCGGATTGAGACGTTGATTTAGCGCCTGTCAGGGCCTCATCGGGAGCAAGCCCCCTCCCACAACTGAATGCGTTCACAAATTTTAAGCTGTGAACACCATCAAGTGTGGGAGGGGGCTTGCTCCCGATTGGGGGCAACCCAATCCAACTGACTGACCACCATGCATAACCCAACCTGCCCCGACTGGGCCGAAGCCCTGCTCAACGGTTTCAGCCAGATCTTCCTGCAACGCCACCCGCTGTGCGGCCTGCTGTGCCTGCTGGCCATCCTGATCGGCGCTCCGGCGCTGTTCGGCGGGGCGCTGCTGGGCGGTGTGGCGGGATTGCTGACCGCCCAGCGCCGAGGGTATCCGAAGGCTGAGCGGCAGGCCGGCCTCTATAGCTATAACGGCGTGCTGCTGGGGTTGTTGATCAGCCAGCACTGCGCCTGGTCGGCGTTACTGCCGCCACTGATCCTGGCGTGCGGCGGCTTGAGTGCGATCCTCACACGGCAATGGCTGCAACATGCCACCCATGCGCAAGCCTTGCCCGCCTACACCGCGCCGTTTGTCGGCCTTGGCTGGTTGCTGCTGGGCACGGTGCCTGATAGCCCCACTGCCCTGAGCGAACCCGATGCAGTGGCCTTGCTCACCGCCCCCTTTACGGGGCTCGCGCAAGTCCTGTTGCTCGATCAACCGCTGACCGGCGCGTTGATTGCCCTGGGCCTGCTGCTGGCCAACCGCAGCGCCGCGTTATGGGCGGTGATCGGCGCCGGTAGCGGCGTTTGGGTCGGCTGGCTGCTGGATGACCCCACCGGCGCCCTGCTCGGCCTGTACAGCTACAACCCGGCACTCGCGGCCCTGGCGCTGAGCCAGGCCCATCGGCGCCCCTGGCTGCCGTTGCTCGGCATCCTGCTGGCGATTGCACTCACACCGGGTTTTGCCGCGCTGCACCTGCCGGCGCTGACCGCGCCGTTTATCCTCGCGTGCTGGCTGGTGCGCGCCAGCTGCCGGGTACTGCAGAAAACCCGCATGGACAGCCCCTTCGAATCCTCCTAGGCTGGCGCGATATTCGATTCAGGCGACTTCCATGGACAGCAACAACTGGCGTCAACGGCTGTATGTAATGGTGTTTCAGAGCGACACCGCGGCCGGGCGACGCTTCGACAGCACCCTGCTCTTGATCATCCTTGCCAGCCTGGTGATCGTGATCCTCGACAGTATCCAGGCGGTGCACGATAACTATGCCGACCTGCTGGCCTACATCGAATGGGGCTTCACCATCATCTTCGCCATCGAGTACGGGCTGCGCCTGTATTGCTCGCCCAAGCCGTTGCGCTATGCCTTCAGCTTCTACGGGCTAGTCGACTTGCTGGCCATCGTGCCGGGCATCCTGGCGCTGTACTACAGCGACGCCCAATACCTGCTGATCATCCGCATTATCCGCATGCTGCGTATCTTCCGGGTGCTCAAGCTGGGCCCCTACCTCAAGCAGGCCAACTACCTGATGTCGGCGCTGCGGGGTAGCAAGCAGAAAATCGTGGTGTTCCTGGTCAGCGTGTGCACCCTGGTCACGGTGTTCGGCACCCTGATGTATGTGATCGAAGGCCCGGAGCACGGGTTTACCAGTATTCCCAAGGGCATTTACTGGGCGATCGTGACCCTGACCACCGTCGGCTTTGGCGATATCGTGCCCAAGACCCCGTTGGGCCAGGTGATTTCGTCGCTGGTGATGATCACCGGTTACTCGATCATCGCCGTGCCGACCGGGATCTTCACCGCGGAACTGGCCAACGCCATGCGTGGCGAGCAACTGCACACTGACTGCCCGGTGTGCAAGAAAAACAGCCACGAAGCCAACGCCGCATTTTGCTCCCGATGCGGTAATGCACTGTTTAAGAAAGTGGAATAAGCAAAGTTCGTTTTAATCTTTAAGCGACTATGCGCCCCCGGCTATAGTCGCTGGCAAATTGCCGCCCCCTCTTCTCCCGAACAACAAGGAATGAGCAGTGAAAAAAATCCTCAGCGCGTCTCTACTGGCCGCCGGCCTGGCCCTGGCCGGTGCCGTCCAAGCCGCACCGGTCACCCTGCTCAACGTCTCCTACGACGTGATGCGTGATTTCTACAAGGACTACAACGCGGCCTTCCAGAAGCACTGGGAAGCCGAGCACCCGAACGACAAGCTCACCTTGCAGATGTCCTTCGGTGGGTCGAGCAAACAGGCGCGCTCGGTCATCGACGGCCTGCCGGCTGACGTGATCACCATGAACATGGCCACCGACATCAATGCCCTGGTCGACAACGGCCAACTGGTGCCCGACAACTGGGTCACCCGCCTGCCGAACAACAGCGCACCGTTTACCTCGGCCACGGTGTTTATCGTGCGCAAAGGCAACCCCAAGGCCCTGAAAGACTGGCCGGACCTGCTCAAGGATGGCGTGCAGGTGATCGTGCCCAACCCGAAAACCTCGGGTAACGGGCGCTATACCTACCTGTCGGCCTGGGGGTATGTGCTCAAGAACGGCGGCGACGAAAACAAGGCCAAGGCGTTTGTCGGCAAGCTGTTCAAACAAGCGCCGGTACTGGATACCGGTGGCCGCGCCGCCACCACCACGTTCATGACCAACCAGATCGGCGACGTGCTGGTGACCTTTGAGAACGAAGCGGAAATGATCGCCCGTGAATTCGGGCGTGATCAATTCGAAGTGATCTACCCGAGCGTCTCCGCCGAAGCCGAACCACCCGTGTCGGTGGTCGACAAGGTGGTCGAAAAGAAAGGCACCCGCGCGGCCGCCGAGGACTACCTGAAATACCTATGGTCGCCGCAAGGCCAGGAAATCGCCGCCAACAACTACCTGCGCCCGCGTGATCCGCAGGTGCTGGCCAAGTACACCGACCGTTTCCCGAAGGTCGACTTCCTGTCGGTGGAAAAGACCTTTGGTGACTGGCGCACGGTGCAGAAGACCCACTTCAATGATGGTGGCGTGTTTGACCAGATCTACTCTGGCCAATAACCCTCTCAGATAAACCTGGTAAAAGTGTGGGAGGGGCGGTGCGACGATTCGACTTGCTCCCGATAGCAGAGTGTCAGTCAATGAATGAGTTGACTGATACACCGCTATCGGGAGCAAGCCCCCTCCCACTTGGGGTTCATGTGATTGGCTGTTACATGGGCGGCGTTACGCCGTCCTTGCCGGCTGAGATGGCTTGAGCGGTGATCGTTCCATCCGGCCCTTTCGCCGCAAACAGCACCACCTTCACCCCGGCCTTGAGCAGACTGCGATCCCCCGGCTCCAGGTTGACGATGGGCACACCCTCCGGCACTACGATCTTCTGCTCGCCCCCCTTGTATTTGACGGTCAGGGTGCGACCGTTGCTGACCACCAGATCACCGACGGTGCCGTTGGTCATGCTGCTGCCTTCCTTCAAGTCAAATGCACGGTGCCCGTCGCCGGTGCCGGCCATGGCCGGTGGGAACACATGCACTTCGAGCGCCGTGAGGGTGCCGTCGGCATTCGGCATTGCGGCCGAGCCGATATAGCTGCCGGGCTTGATTTCATCGATCCTGGCCAGCGTGACGGCGCGCACCTGGGTGGCTTGGGTGAGGTTGACGGTGACCTCTTCACCGCTGTTGGCCTTGACCTGCAGCGCGTCACCGTCGACCGCCGTAATCTCGCCGCGAACCCCGACACGCGGAGCCTCGGCAGCGTGGGCCAAGCCCACGGCCATGGCGGCGGCGAGGGTCGAAGCCATGAGCATCTTGTTCAACGTGATCTTCATCGCAAGCGTTTCCTGTTTCAGCCTTTGTGCCTGAATGTATCATCACCCTCGGCGCAGAAAATTAACGATTCAGTCATCAATGCCGCGCATGAGTGATATCACTGCCAGCGGCCTACCCCGGCGGCGGTGTTGCCTTTAGGCTTGCGCCACTTTCCTACGCTTTTATGAGAACACCATGAACGCTACTTCCCACACTGCGAGCACGATGACCCGGAGCATGGTGATGCTGTTCGCATTTTGCTGCGGCGCCATCGTTGCCAACATCTACTACGCACAACCGATCATCGAGCTGATTGCACCGGATATCGGCCTGACCCCGGCGATGGCCAGCCTGATCGTGTCCCTGACGCAGATCGGCTACGCCCTCGGCCTGTTCTTCCTCGTACCGCTGGGCGATCTGCTGGAAAACCGCAAGCTGATGATCACCACGACCGTCGTGGCCATCGCCAGCCTGCTGGGCGCAGCGTTTACCGAACAGCCGAACCTGTTCCTGCTGGTGTCGTTGCTGATCGGTTTCAGTTCGGTTTCGGTGCAGATCCTGATCCCGCTGGCCGCGCACCTGGCGCCCGCCGAGTCCCGTGGACGTGTGGTCGGCAGCATCATGGGTGGCCTGTTGCTCGGTATCCTGCTGTCACGCCCGGTGTCCAGTGTGGTGGCCGACCATTTCGGCTGGCGTGCGATGTTCATGGCCGCCGCCGCGCTGATGGCGTTTATCAGTGCGGTGCTGCTGCTGACCATCCCCAAGCGCCAACCCGACCACAGTGCCAGTTATGCTCAGTTGTTGCGCTCCCTCGGCACCCTGGTGCGTGAGCAACCGCTGCTGCGCCAGCGCGCGTTCTATCAGGCCTGCCTGTTCGCCACCTTCAGCCTGTTCTGGACCGCCGCCCCATTGGAACTGGCGCGCAACCACGGCCTGAGCCAAAGCGAAATCGCGCTGTTTGCCCTGGTGGGCGCCCTGGGCGCTGTTGCCGCGCCCATCGCCGGTCGCCTGGCCGATGCCGGCCACACCCACCGCGCCTCGTTGCTGGCGATGTTGTTCGCGGCGCTGAGCTTCCTGCCGGCCTTCGTACACCCGCTGTACAGCGTCATCGGCCTGGCCGTCACCGGCGTGGTCCTGGACTTCTGCGTGCAGATGAACATGGTGCTCGGCCAACGCGCCATCTACGCCCTCGACGCCAAAAGCCGCAGCCGCCTCAACGCGCTGTACATGACCAGCATCTTCATCGGCGGCGCCTTCGGCTCGGCGATTGCCAGCAGTGTGTATGAACAGGGCGGTTGGTTGGGGGTGATGCTGGTAGGCAGTGCCTTCCCGCTGGTGGCGTTGTTGCGGTTCCTGAGTGCGGCACGTGGCGTCTCGGTGGCCACCGCCTGATCGATCTTCTATCCGTCGGAATATTGTTTCAAATGCACAAAAGGGCAGGACTTGATCAATCACCGATCAGTCCTGCCCAGCTTTAACGAATGCCACGGCGATCATTGAAAATACGCCGCATGCCCCTTAGAGATAGCCATCCTCCTTGATATTCAGCCCAATGACATCTTCCGGGCTGATCATTCGTGTGCTTTTGATCAGGAAGTCCGTCTTGCCGTCACCATCCAGGTCTATTGCCAGCAGGTAGCGCCCCGATTGCGGATTGAACTTGATGAGGGTGTCACCCGCTTGACCGGTGTAGGCATTCACGAAGTTAAAGGCAACCTTGCCGTCGATGGCCATCTGCGACAGATCGATCTTGTCCTGGCCGGTGTTGAAGTCCAGCAATAAATCGGCTTGGGTGCGTGTCGAGTCCGCGAAGGCATTGAACTTGAAGGTGTTCCACCCGCCCCCGCCGACCAAGGTGTCCGCTCCCGCGCCCCCGGTCAGCACGTTGTCCGCACCATTCCCCACGATCCGGTCGTTACCACGGCCCCCAATGGCATTTTCGATCACCGTGTTCTCAGCGATCCTGACGTTTTCCCTCAATCCCCCCACGTTGGACCGTGAACCGCCCCGCAAGTCGATCGACTGATCCTGCTCGAAACCGGAAAAATCAAATGTATCCACTCCTCGGTCGTCCCAGACGGTGAAGTCTGGTTTGTCGGAGGCGGACGTGAGGGTCATTTCCGGTTTACCCGTGTTGGAGTTGAAACCGTAGATGGTGTCATCCGACAGGGTTTTAACTCCAGGTTTCGCGTCATCGGTGGGTTTGGTTTCGCCTTTAGGCTTCGCATCACCAGCGGGTTTGGTTTCGCCTTTAGGCTTCACATCACCGGCAGGTTTGGTTTCATCTTTAGGCTTCGCGTCACCGGCAGGTTTGGTTTCGCCTTTAGGCTTCACATCACCAGCGGGTTTGGTTTCGCCTTTAGGCTTCGCGTCACCGGCAGGTTTGGTTTCATCTTTAGGCTTCGCGTCACCGGCAGGTTTGGTTTCATCTTTAGGCTTCACATCACCGACGGGCTTGGGTTCACCTTTAGGCTTCGCATCACCGACGGGCTCGGGTTCACCTTTAGGCTTCGCATCACCGACGGGCTCGGGTTCACCTTTAGGCTTCGCATCACCGACGGGCTTGGGTTCACCTTTAGGCTTCGCATCACCGACGGGCTTGGGTTCACCTTTAGGCTTCGCATCAGCAGGTTTCGTTTCACCCTGAGGCTTGGGTTCTGGAGTTGGCCAAGGTTCATCTCCCTGAGGCATAGGCTCACAGCTGGCAGTCGTTACGTTACCGCTGAAACCGATGATGGCCGAGAAAGATAAGTTGCTCAAGGCTGTTTCTCCAGGCTGCAATAACTTGGAGGGCACACCGACATTCGGGTTTGATCCATAAAGGCGTTGAAGACTGGAAAGCCCATTTGTCACCGACATAGACAAACTAAGCAACGGAGACCCCGTAGAGGTCTGTTTTTCAATAACCGAGTGCTCGTATGGGTTACGTACAATGGGTAGCAGCTGAGGAGCCACATTGGTGGATGCATGGAAATTTACAACGGGTGCATTCATATTAATCATAATTACTTTTCTCTTTAAGTTAAAAAAACAACGGCCCAACACTTCGCAACAGTAGAACTTACGAATTCTTAAATAGTTAGTTTCGAGCCATAGCTCACACACCAAGGCGATTAATGCACCACCTTAATTTTCTGAGCGCTGACAAAAGACCATTTTCATCAAACTGTATTTAGACTGATCAAGCGATCAGTGAGAGGATCAACTATTCAAGCAACACAACTTACTTAAATATATTTCACGCACTTTTATTATTTAATGGATCGACTTGCCATGCCCGCGCCGTAAATGCAGCGCTATCAAAGGCCGACATCAGTGTCGATCGATGCTCCACAGATTTGGCATGGAATCTATGTGCATCATTCAGGCCCCCAGGACCCACCTGCGGCCCGCAAAGATCCGCTGGAGGTCGTGGACGCGGGTCTGTCTTCGGCTCGCAGACATCCGGACGTGGGGCTGGCTTGGGCTCCTTCGGCACAGGGCATGGCTCCGGCCTGGGCTCCTTCGGCACAGGGCATGGCTCCGGCCTGGGTTCCTTCGGCACAGGACGTGGCTCCGGCCTGGGCTCCTGCGGCACAGGACGTGGCTCCGGCCTGGGCTCCTTCGGCACGGGCGAGGGTGCCGGATTTTCGCCATTCGCCTGGACATCCCCCGCCTTCATCTGGCCAATGCTATTTATCAACAGATCCGCCTTGCCGTTGCCCGTCAGGTCCAATGCCAGGCTTCCCTCGCGACTACCCGCGTCGTACCTGAGCACGACTTGACCCGGTTGACCGGTTAAATGATCGACGAACTTGACCGCTTTGATACCTGTAGCTTTCAGGACCGCAGAGAGATCAATCGTATCTGCGCCACTTTCAAAATCCAGAATGACATCGGGGTTGTCCGGGGTGGAGTCACTTGCCCGGTCATAGACAAAAGTGTCGCCCCCACCACCGCCTTGCAGACGATCTGCGCCGCCACCGCCTTTGAGGCGGTTAGCCACCTGATTGCCCAGCAGCGTGTCATTTCCCTTCCCGCCCAGGGCATTTTCCACCACGACACCCTTGGCGATGGAGACATTGCCCTTTAACGCTCCTACGTCTGAAAACGACTCAGCATTAAGGTTGATCTTCTGATTCTGTGAAAACCCGGAAAAATCCAATGTATCGTTCCCACCACCGTCCCACACACAGAAAATAGGATTGTCGCTGTCCGCCTTCAAACTAAGGGCTTCACGGTTCGTATTGGAGTTGAACCCGTATGTGGTATCGGTATTACGGGTTTTGTTGTTCGCGCCGTAGAGTTTCTGAATAGCCGCAATGTCATCCATCATCGGCGCAGAGGGGTTCAGCGACTTGAAATCGTGCCCGGGCTGATTCTTTTCCGAGAAGTAGCTCATCACCGAGCGCGCCCGGGTATCCCCCGCATACTCCGCGTGAAGCCCATAGTCGCCAAAACCATCATAACCACCTGGGTGTTCCAGCCCGATGGAATGGCCGATTTCGTGGATGAGCACCTCACGGAAAAAACTGCCGATCTTCGGGTCTGCCCCCACACCCAGGGTCCCAATATTTGCGAATGTTCGATTCATTGACTTATTGGGGAGCGAGGCCACGCCAGAAGGTGTTCCAGCCATATCATTGATATCGACATGGCCGTCGGCTTTTTGCGCGTTTTCAGTAAACGTCACATTGGCGACATCCTGCCAAGATTGCAGTGCTTGCCTGGCCTGATCCGCCTGCTGCGGAGTGAAGCCCTTGGCGATCCGATACGACAAGTCAATTTTCTTGTCGCCATCGCGGTCATGAAACCGGTAGCCACCTCGGGTAATTTTCTTCCCAGCCTGCTCTGTTGTTAATACGGCCTTCTTACTGCCCAAGGTGTACGTCTTGATAGGCTGCCCAGGGCTGATACTGCTCCAGGGATTAGACGCCTTATTTACACTAACGGCAGTAGCGGGCGGTCCGGGTACTCTCATAAACCATAGTCCTCATTTCAATCAAACTCGGGGTAAACAATTGTCAAACTCGAGATACCGAATCCCCGCTCATCAAGAGCGGCACTAGTTGTCGGCACACCCTTAAGTTCGCACAGAGCCGCTTGGCATTCCAGGCACTAATTAATTCACCCTGACACATTCTAAATCCTGATCACACTTTTCCTTAACCACGCAAAACCCTGAAACCACACCCACCTCAGACACACACGTAGAACCCTCATAAGCCACTGACTTTGCAGAAAAAACAAATTATAAAGCACACTAAAAATCAGAATAATTTCATCGCATTGCTCACAATCAGATAACACCAACCTCATCAAAAACTCAAAGTTAAACACCCCCTCTCTTACTATGACCACATAACTATCCATTCAAGACAAGGATCTAAGAATCTGGCTTGAGTGAAAAACTCAACATTTCAAAAAAATAGATTATTCTCTGTCTCGCGTCGGTAAATTAATGCCTACAGCATTATTCCTGCCTGACAAATCAAACCTTCGGAGCGAAAAAAGTAAAATGCAGGCGAATGCGTCAACCAGGTCGACAAGACGGCCAAGTGCACACATTTGCCTCAGCAAAGCTAAGTAGGGGGAAGGATCATGCCAGGAGGGGTTGATAGCGCCGACACGGAGCCTTCAGGCTGCCATGCTGAATCAGAAAGCAGGCTTGAACGCGAAGCCAGGGCGCGTTTCAAGCCTGTAAATAGATAAATATGAGGCTGATAGTTACAGCGAGGGGATCAACGCAATGTTTCCGTGCACATCAGTCGAGCGCACGGCTCATGTGTTCAGGACAATCCGATGACATCCTCCGGGCCGAAAGGCCGAGTACTCTTTATCAGGAAGTCACTGTGGCGATTACCCGACATGTCGACCGCCATAAAATAGCGCCCGCTGTTTGCATTGTATTTAATGATTGTGTCACCGGGTCGCCCCGTGAAGCTGTGCACCAGGTTCAGCCTGACGCCAGCCGCATTTGCCATGCCGCACAAATCAATCTTGTCCCAACCTGTCTTGAAATCCGTGAGCAGGTCGGCATTCTCGTAAGTGGAGTCAGCTGCCGCATTATATTTGAAGACATTACTCCCGCCGCCGCCACTCAATGTGTCTGCGCCCTCCCCCCCAAGCAGGACATTATCAGATGAGTTACCGATTATCCGATCGTTGCCTGCCCCCCCCACAGCATTTTCAATCTTCGACTCGCGGCTGATATAAACATTGTTAGCCATCCCACCGACACTGGAGTAAGTACCCGCCCCCAGATTGATAACCTGATGCTGCTTGAACCCGGAAAAATCCAAGGTATCGTTGCCCCCTGCATCCTTGACGCTGAACCATGGTCTGTCATAGGTAGATACCAGGGAAGTTTGAGTATTCCCGGTATTCGAATTGAACCCATACCGGGTATCGCCCGGAAAATGTTGCGCCGGACGCGGCTCAGGCTTCGGACTTGGCTCCAGCACAGGGGCTGGGCATGCCGCCAAGACAGCCTTCGGACCAGGCTTGGGTTCAGATGCCGGGCGCGGATGCGCACTCCCCCATGGCGCGTATCGGGTAAAAGCCTGCTGGAATTCCATATAGGCCCTGGCGAACAGGCTCATCACTTCGCTCCCCCCTGGAAACCCCGCCATAATCTGCTGATTGCCGCCGGAGGCGGACGATAGGTTTGCGTTCCCCGGGCCCGCCCATCCCCTGTCGAGTACGTTGGGTGCCAGGACATTTACCGTGGACGAAAAATGACTACGGGTGTGGTAGTTGTGCAGGCGAGAAGTACTGGACATCATCGTATCATCAGGCCGACCACTCAAAGTAGACTGCTCCGCAAAGCGCGATGAACTATACGTTTGAAAACTGATATTAGAGCCATGAACCGTCATAAGCCAACACTCTCCATCCAGAAAATATTTCGAATACAAATAATTAAAACCCATTGCCGGAATCAAATACACATAGGAAATAAATGAGCATCCGATCAAAGCAGCTCTAAATTCTCACGACAAAAAAAGCGCGACAACAGCTTATTTATTTCAGACTAAAACACTCACCCATGCTGACAAGAAGAGCAATACAAAAACACCAATGCAAACTTTGACAAAAACCTTCCAACCCCCCCTTTAAAACTAAAGACAACAGGCCAACCGCTTTTAAAATAACCTCAAATCCTGTAACGCGCTGTCTTTAAACACTAGGTACTCACCCGCACAGGGTACAAACTGGCTTGGCATTATTTGAACCATGAAAATATTCGGCTTACCCAGCCGATGGCCGTCGTGGAGAGTTTATTCACCGTTCTTTTGACGACCCCAGCCAAGCCGAAAGTGAGCGGGGCCGGAGCCGAGTCCGGAATCGGCTCAGGCTCAGGCTCAATGG
This sequence comes from Pseudomonas sp. R11F, assembly GCF_050312575.1. Taxonomy (NCBI): domain Bacteria; kingdom Pseudomonadati; phylum Pseudomonadota; class Gammaproteobacteria; order Pseudomonadales; family Pseudomonadaceae; genus Pseudomonas; species Pseudomonas sp. R11F. Next base: position 13,885 of record NZ_JBNPJU010000005.1, read on the forward strand.
TTGGTTCTGGTTCAGGAGCGGGTTCCACATTTGGTGCGACCGTCGGCCCAGGGGCGCTCCAGATCACATCCGTCTGCTTGATCTGGCCACGACTGAGGATCAGCAGATCAGCCTCGCCGCTCCCTGTCGTATCCACAGCCAGGCGGTAACGGCCTGTATTCGAATCATGACTGAGTATGGCGTCGCCCGCCTGGCCGCTGAACCGCTCGGAGAAGTTCAGGTCCTTGAGGCCTGCTGCTCGAAGCACACCGGAAACGTCGATCCGGTCGACACCACTAGTGAAGTCCTCAAGGGTGTCAGGCTTTTGTGGGGTAGAGTCACTGATGCGCTCATAAATGAAAGTGTCCGATCCAACCCCCCCACGCAGCTTATCGCTGCCCTTGCCGCCTTTGAGGCGATTGTCGCCGTCGTTCCCTTTCAACGTATCGTCACCGTATCCGCCGATGGCATTTTCGATAACCACCCCTTTGGCAATGGAGACGTTTCCCCGCAGCCCACCCACATCCGAGAACGCCTCGGCATCGAGGTTGATGTTCTGGTTATGGGCAAACCCGGAAAAATCCAGCGTATCGTTGCCCGCGCCGTCCCAGACCGTGAAGACCGGCTTTTCAGTTGCACGCTTGAGGCTATAAACCTCACGACCGGCGTTGGAGTTGAAGCCATACGTGGTATCGGTATCTCGGGTCTTGGTGTTCTTTCCATAAAGCCTTTGAACCGCCGCAATATCATCCATCATGGGCGCACAGGGGCTTTGGTTGGCGAAGTTGTGCCCGGGTTGGTTGGTTTCCGCCCAGTAACTCATGACGCTGCGCGCTTTGGTGTCCTGTTTGTAGGCCGCAGAACTGCTGTAGCTGTGGCCCATGCCGTCGTAGTCGCCCGGATGGCTGAGCCCCAGGGTATGTCCCAGTTCATGGATCGCCAAACCCAGGAACGCGCTGCCTATCGCCGGCTTACCCCCGCCACCCCCGGTGCCTATATTGGCGGTGACCCGAGATTGAGACTGGTTAGGCATATACGCGTGACCAGACCAAGAACCCGCCACGCCATTGACCGTGATATGGCCATCGGTGTTCGAGCCATTTTCAACAAAGTTGATGTTTGTAACATCCGCCCAGTATTGCAAGGCTTCCCTGATACGCACCTTCTGAGGCTCGGTAAATCCTCCAACCAGGTTAAAACCAACAACGATTTTATTATCACCATTGCGATCATAAAACTTGCAACCTTCGCGTGTTATATGTTTTGCCGCTTGATCCGTATTAAAGGAGCGCTGTGTACCGACCCACTTTAAAACATCAATTTTATTCGAGCACGGTGGTTCGGACGGCAAAGAATCGGGGTGTGACAGGAAAGGATGTCTGACAGGGATCTGCATGCCATGAATACTCTTGGGCGTTGAGCACAATCCATAATGAATTTTCGATGCTGACCAATCCGTCGCCAGCCCGATAAAAGTCCCATAGATAAAAAGCGCCAGCCACCCAGACTTTATTGCAAGACCACTGCCTGAAAACCGCCGAACAACAAGCTGCCTTGACTGTTCTATTACAAACCGTCAACAAGCTGTTTTACAAAGAAAAAATACTTCGCAACAAGCGAGCAATCTATTGAGGTGAAAACATCAAGAAACCCACCCAAACACACCGGTAACTAGTGGAGCACTCTCGTTACCCCTGTCTCACTTTCAACACGTCTGACGCCTACATTACGCAATGAACGCGGACGTCAGGCACATGCCGCGTCCCCGTGATCCAGGCAGCACAACAGGCGCTCGACGGTATGCTCAAGGGGGCCGGAGTTATCCAGCACGAATAATCCCGCGCCATTGCCGGCAATCAGCTCGGCGGTGAACCGCGCGTTGCGCGCCAGGCGCTCTTCAATGTCCGCCAGCGACTCACGCCCGCGTGCAATCAGGCGCTCACGCAACACCGCTTGATCCACGGTCAACAGCAACACCAACGAGGTCGGATAGCGCTCACGCGTCTGCGCCAGATGCGCTCGGGAGCCATTGACCAGCACATCCTCCCCCGCCGCCAGCCAGACGTCGATTTCCCTCGGGATACCATAAGACAACCCATTGGCCTGCCAACTCAGGGCAAACGCCCCCTCGTCCTGCATCGCGGCAAACTGCTGCGGGCTCACGCCCTGCGCCGCCTCGCCCACCGCCTCCGCCGAACGCGTGATCACGCGGCGCACAATGCGGCAGCCGCGTTCGAGCAACCGTGGGCGTGCGGCCTCCAACAAGCTGTCCTTGCCCGAACCCGACGGCCCGATGAGATAGATCAACCTGCCCGCCATCAAAACACCCTCTTCGCTTGTCGCCAGATTGGCCTGGTAGTCGCTGGAAAGTATACCCAGCAATCCCCCGGCCGCCAGGCCGGCGGCGGCCACATTACCCGAGTGCGGCTTGCCACGCACTAGGACCATACCGACCTCCGGGGCGCGAATAAGCCGATACCAAGCCCCCGTTGTCACAACGCCAGGCAGAGGGATGTGAAGATCCGCCCTACACAGATTTCGGGTTGCGTCCGATGAACCTCGCCGCTAACCTTCGCCGGTCGCTGCAAAATCAGCGAACGGGTGTGGAAGCCCGAACTCTCCAGGCGTATAAGCGCCCATAGCCTCTAGCGGGCGTTTTTTTCACGCCCGCTATAAAGTGTTATGGCGGCTGTGCGCGGGGCACTTTCGAGTGCGCCGGGGTCCTGGAGTCCGGTCTTCCACACCTGCGTACAGTCGCCACCCATCATGTGGAAGTGATTGTGGCGGCTCCCTTAACTCCAGGAGCTATCGTATGAAAAAAGTCACACCCAATCCCCCGCCATCCGACTCGGATGACGCCAAACAACCCCCACCCGACATCATCTTCACCGTTCGCCCCGGCCTGAGTACCGAAGCGGCCTTGAGCAATGCCAGCGAGATGCTGGAATCGGCTACGGCGTGTGCGTACGACTGTGCCGAGCATCTGGATGGATCAAACCGCAAGCAGGTATTGGCGGTGGTACAGATGATTGAGATTGCGCAGTTGCTGGTGGATGACGCACTGAGCCGGGAGTGCCCCGTGGCACGCTAGCCCAGTGGTCTCCTGTGGGAAGAGGCTTGCCCTAACGCCATGCAGTTAAGACATTTTGTAGGAGCGAGCTTGCTCGCGAAAAACTCACAGGCGCCGCGTTTATTCAGGCACCCCGCGTTATCGTTGACGTTTTTCGCGAGCAAGCTCGCTCCTACAGACGGTGACTTAGGGCCTGCCTCTACCAGAGTTGCCCTGCGGTGACAGGCAAAGTGGATTTCAAACCCATGAAAAAGGCGACCCGAAGGTCGCCTTTTGTCATTGCGCGTACTGCTTGCTCAAGCCTGGCGGCACGCCGTGCACGTCGGTTTCTTCCCAGGGGCCGTTCGGGCTGATCGAACGACTCCAACCGTTGCTCCAGCGGTAGTAGGTGCGCTGGCGATAGAAGGTGTCGGGCTGGTCGTCGAGCACGTAGACCTGCATCTTGCCGTCCCAGTGGCTGGCGGCGCCCGGTGGCGGGGCGAACGTCGGCGATTTGCTGGGCTGTGGTTTGGGGGCCGGAGTGACTGGGCCGGACGGCTTGGTGCTCGGTTGGGTCGATGGGCCTGACGGTGGGATGGTCGGGCCGGTGGGCGCTGGAGGGGGCCGGTGGACCGCACAGGCGCTCAGGCCGAGTACCAGGCTGAGCAAGGTGATGCGTGCAAATGCGGTCATGGCGTTTCCTCGAATTACGGGTTCGGACTGTCGATGGTCAGTTGCTGCAGCGCAGTGGTGCTGCTGGCCAAGGGTTGGCTGCGGCCGATCCACTCACCGGCGGTGGCAACACCCGCCCGGGATATGCGCGCAACCAGTTGGACTTCGGGGAAGTTCGACAGTTTCAACTGCGGCATCATCGCATCGGCGTCGCCCAGTTCGACGGTAATCGGCAGCTCAGCCACGGTAACGCGTTTGGCCGCCAAGGGCGCCGGCGGGCCGGAGACGGCGCGGGCGAAGATGAACACGCTGTCGGTAGGCAGGGACTTGGCCTTCACCTCGGGCGACACATCCACACGCACTCTCATCACCGCCTTGGGTGCGACGGCGCTACCGCTTTCTTTCAGCTTTTCGGCAGCACGGTCAATCCCGCCTTGCAGCGCGGCGCGAGAGTTGTCTTGCGCCGGTAGTTGCGCCAGCAGGCGGCTCCAGTAGTCGATAGCCTCCTGATAACGCTGGCCTTCAAAGGCTGCGATACCCAACAGGCCCAGGCTGGTGACCTCCTTGGGATCTTGCTTCAACGCTTCGTCGGTCAGGGCTTGAACCTTGGGCGACCACTGTTTGTTGTCGGCAAAGTACTGCGCCTGCGCCCACTGGCCGAGCAGTTCGGGCTGGCGACCGGCCAGGGCCACGGTGCGCTCGAAGACTTTCGCGGCATCGGCGGAGCGATCCTGCGCCATGTAGGCGCGACCGAGGAAGTACAGGCCTTCGGCCGAGTCCGGCTGGGCCGCCGCGGCGCGCTCCAGGCGCTGGGTCATGTCTTCCATGGACACCGGCGGCTGGGAGAATTCGCGGGTCAATTCGACCTTGTCGCTGGCACCGAAGTGCAGGTAGAGGCTGATGCCCAGCACCGGGACCAGAAGCGCGGCGAGTAATGGCAGTGGCTTGCCCAGGCGCGACTCACGGGTTTTTTCCGCGCCTTCGGTGTCAGCCAGCAATTCACGGGCCGCCTCCGCACGGCCGGCATCGAGTTGCGCGGCATTGAGCACGCCTTCGGCCTGCTGCACTTGCAGTTCGGCAACACGCTCCTGGTACAACGCCACATTCAACGCGGTGCGATCCTCCTCACGCTGGGCACGGCGGCCGCGCAACACAGGGATCAACAGGAAACTCAGGGCAATCAGAAGCAGCAAGCCGGCTGCGAGCCAGAAATCAATCATCAGTCTTGGTGTCCAGCAATTGGTCGAGACGTTTACGCTCTTCAGGCGACAGTGCGTCGCTGCCATCAATCGGCGCGGCGCGGCGACGGCGCACAATCACCGCCATGACGACCACACCGGCCAGCAACAGCCCGGCGGGGCCGAACCAGAGCAGTGCGGTCTTGCCGGTGAGGGCCGGTTTGTAACGCACAAAATCACCGTAGCGATCGACCATGAAGTCGACGATCTGCTGGTTGTCCTTGCCCTCCCCCAGCATGCGGAAAATTTCTTTACGCAGGTCGGCGGCGATCGGTGCATTGGAATCGGCGATGTCCTGGTTCTGGCACTTGGGGCAGCGCAGTTCCTTGGTCAGGTCGCGGAAACGCTCGCGCTCGGCATCATTGGCAAACTCGTAGGTATCGATGGCGGCATGGGCCACACCTGCCAGCCCGAGTGCCAGCACAGCGGCGGTCAACCAGCGCTTCATGGCTTGGCCTCATCGACCAGGGCCTGGTACTTGGCGGCCAGTTGCTCACGCCACACGACTTCGTCGATCACGCCGACGTATTTGTCGCGGATCACGCCCTTGGCATCGATGAAGAAGGTTTCCGGGGCGCCATACACGCCGAGGTTGAGGCCGAGGTTGCCGTCTTCGTCGCGAATATCCAGCTGGTACGGGTTGTGGAACTCCGCCAGCCACTTCAAGGCCGCCGCATTGTCGTCCTTGTAATTGATGCCGTAGATCACCACGCCCTTCTCGGCCAGCTTGTTCAGCACCGGGTGTTCAACGCGGCAGGAGATGCACCAGGTACCCCACACGTTGACCAGCGCCGGCTTGCCCAGCAGGTCGGCCTGGGTCAGGGTCTTGTCGCCCTGCACCGTCGGCAAGCTGAACGCCGGGAACGGCTTGCCGATCATCGCCGAGGGCAGCTCGGCCGGGTCCAGGTACAAGCCGCGATACAGGAACACCGCCACCACCAGAAATGCCGCCAGCGGCAACACCATCAACCAACGCTTCATACCGCCGCTCCCTGCAGGCCGAGGGCTTCGCGCACCCGGCTCTTGACCTTGACCCGATAGCGCCGGTCCAGCGCGGCAAGCAAACCACCGAATCCGGTGAGCAAACCGCCAAACCAGATCCAGCGCACAAACGGCTTCACATGCACGCGCACCGCCCAGGCACCCTCACCCAGGGGTTCACCCAGCGCCACATAGAGGTCGCGGGTGAAACCAGCGTCGATACCCGCTTCAGTCATCATCGATGACTGCACGGTATACAAACGTTTTTCCGGGTGCAGCACAGCCACTTCGCGGCCGTTGCGCACGACGCGCACGGTGCCTTTATCCGAGGTGAAGTTCGGGCCTTCGAAGTGCTTGGCGCCCTCGAAAATAAAGTGGTAACCGGCCAGGTCCATGGCCTCGCCCGGCGCCAGGCGCAGGTCGCGCTCGGCGCTGTTCTGGCTGGACAACACCACGCCCAGGGCGCACACGGCGATGCCGATGTGGGCGATCTGCATGCCCCAGTAGCTGCGGGTCAGCGTCGGCAAGCCTTTGATCAAACCTTTGTGGCGGGTCTTGTCGAAGATATCCCGCACACCCGCCAGCAACACCCAGGCCGCCAGCAGGAAGGTGGCGAGCACCGCCCAGTTGAAGTCGCCATAGGCGATACCGGCGATCACCGCCAGGGCCACACTGCCCAGCAGCACCGGCATCAGCATGCCGGCCAGCCATTTGACGGGCGTGTCCTTCCAGCGCACCAGCACGCCAACCGCCATCACCACCATCAGCAGGCCCATCAGCGGGATAAACAACGCATTGAAATACGGCGGGCCGACGGACAGCTTGGCGCCGCTCAAGGCATCCAGCACCAACGGGTACAGCGTGCCGAGCAGGATCATCGAGGCGGCCACCACCAACACCAGGTTATTGCCCAGCAGCAGGGTTTCGCGCGACCACAGGTTGAAACCCACCTGGCTCTTGACCACTGGCGCGCGCAGGGCGAACAGCGTGAGTGAACCACCGACCACGAACAGCAGGAAGATCAGGATGAATACGCCGCGCGCTGGGTCGGACGCAAACGCATGCACCGAAGTCAGCACGCCCGAACGCACGAGGAAAGTACCGAGCAGGCTGAGGGAAAATGCGGCGATCGCCAGCAGCACGGTCCAGCTTTTGAACACGCCGCGTTTTTCAGTGACGGCCAGGGAGTGAATCAGCGCAGTGCCCACCAGCCAGGGCATGAAGGAGGCGTTTTCCACCGGGTCCCAGAACCACCAGCCGCCCCAGCCGAGTTCGTAGTAGGCCCACCATGAACCGAGGGTGATGCCGATCCCGAGGAAGGCCCACGCCACAATGGTCCATGGCCGCGACCAGCGCGCCCAGGCGGCATCGAGGCGCCCGCCGAGCAAGGCGGCGATGGCAAACGCGAACGCCACCGAGAAGCCGACATAACCCATATAAAGCATCGGCGGGTGCACGATCAGGCCGATGTCCTGCAGCAGTGGGTTGAGGTCGCGACCGTCCACCGGGATCTGCGGCAGGATGCGGCTGAATGGGTTGGAAGTCATGATCAGGAACAGCAGGAAACCCACGCTGATCATGCCCATCACCGCCAGCACGCGGGCCAGCATCACTTGCGGCAGTTGGCGCGAGAACACCGACACGGCGAACGTCCAGCCGCCGAGGATCAATGCCCACAGCAGCAGCGAACCTTCGTGGGCGCCCCATACGGCACTGAACTTGTAGTACCAGGGCAGAGCGCTGTTGGAGTTATTGGCCACATAGGCGACGGAAAAATCGTCGGTCATAAAGGCGTAGGTCAGGCAGCCAAACGCAAACACCAGGAAGGCAAACTGGCCCCAGGCGGCCGGCTGCGCCAGGCTCATCCACAGGCGGTCGCCGCGCCAGGCACCGAGCAACGGCACCACGGCCTGCACGATGGCAAAGCACAGGGCGAGGATCATCGACAACTGGCCCAGCTCCGGAATAAACAGTGCGGACGTCATTATTTATCCCTCCTTGGCAGGCTGTGAATTAGCGCTTGGGGCGGATTGGCCGCTGTCTTTCAAGGCCTTGGTCACTTCCGGCGGCATGTATTTCTCATCGTGCTTGGCCAGCACTTCATCGGCCACCACCACGCCGTCGGCGTTGAGTTTGCCCAGGGCGACAATGCCCTGGCCTTCGCGGAACAGGTCCGGAAGGATGCCGCGGTAGGTAATGGTCACGGCCTTGTTGAAGTCGGTGACCACGAAGGTCACGTCGAGGGAGTCGGCAGAGCGTTTCAGCGAGCCTTTTTCCACCATGCCGCCGGCGCGGATACGCGTGTCCTGCGGCGCTTCGCCATTGGCGATCTGGGTCGGGGTGTAGAACAGGTTGATGTTCTGCTGCAGGGCGCTCAAGGCCAGGGCCACGGCGATGCCGACGCCGGCCAGGATGGCAAGGATGATCAACAGACGTTTTCTACGCAGCGGATTCACTTATCGGTCTCCCGGCGCAGACGACGCGCCTCTTGTTGCAGGTAACGCTTGCGGGCCAGGACTGGCGCGGCAACGTTGAGGGCCAGCACCGCCAGGCAGATGCCGTAGGCCGTCCAGACATACAGGCCATGGTGGCCCATGGCGAGAAAATCACTGAAAGAAGCAAAGCTCATCCACGCGCTCCCAGGCAGGCTTGCACTTCGGCCTTGACCCAACTGGCGCGGGCCTCACGCTTGAGCACTTCAAGGCGCATGCGCATCAAGAGCACGGCACCGAAGAAACAGTAAAACCCCAGCACCATCAGCAGCAACGGCGCCCACATTTCCACGGGCATCGCCGGCTTTTCGGTGAGGGTGAACGTGGCGCCCTGGTGCAGGGTGTTCCACCACTCGACCGAGTACTTGATGATGGGGATGTTGATCACACCGACAATCGCCAGCACCGCACAGGCCTTGGCGGCGCTGTCACGATTGCTGATCGCATTGCCCAGCGCAATCAGACCGAAGTACAGGAACAGCAGGATCAACATGGACGTTAGTCGCGCATCCCACACCCACCACGAGCCCCAGGTCGGTTTGCCCCAGATCGCGCCCGTGACCAGCGCCACGGCGGTCATCCATGCGCCGATGGGCGCAGCACATTGCAGGGCGACGTCCGCCAGTTTCATCTTCCACACCAGGCCGACGATGCCGCACACCGCCAGCATCACGTAGCAGGACTGGGCCAGCATCGCAGCGGGTACATGGATATAGATGATGCGAAAGCTGTTGCCTTGCTGGTAGTCCGGCGGCGCGAAAGCCAGGCCCCAGACCAGGCCGACGCCGATCAGCAAGAGGGCGGCGATGCTCAACCACGGCAGCAGCTTGCCGCTGATGCCATAAAACCATTTGGGCGAGCCGAGCTTGTGAAACCAGGTCCAGTTCATTGCTGTTTCCATCACGGTGGCTTCCCGTCGTAGCGGGACGCTCAGGGTCTTTACTGGTCAAGGGTATGACGCGCTCAACCAGACCTCATTATTCGCCGACGCTGATCTTCAGGCCGGCGGCTATAGCAAAGGGTGTCAGGGTTACCGCCAGGGCGGTCAGGCTCCCCAGCCACAGAAGGTAACCGGTCGCCGGCATCCCCATGAGCGCGGCTTGCAGAGCGCCGCTGCCCAGGATCAACACCGGGATATACAAAGGCAGAATCAACAGGGCCAGCAACAGGCCACCCCGCTTCAAACCGACAGTCAACGCTGCGCCCACCGCCCCCAACAGGCTGAGCACCGGCGTACCGAGCAACAAGGATAGAAGCAATACCGGCAGGCACTCCACGGGCAGCCCGAGCATCATCGCCAGCAACGGGGAGAGCAAGACCAGCGCCAGGCCGGAAAAAACCCAGTGTGCCAGCACCTTGGCCAGTACCAGAAGTGGCAGGGGGTGCGACGAAAGGACCCACTGTTCCAGGGAACCGTCTTCGAAATCACTGCGAAACAGCCCGTCCAGCGAGAGCAGGACGGACAAAAGCGCAGCCACCCACACCAGGCCCGGAGACAAGGTTTGCAACAGTTTAGTCTCGGGGCCGACCGCCAGCGGGAACAAGGCAATCACGATGGCGAAGAACACCAGCGGGTTGGCCAGTTCGGCTGGGCGACGGCACAGCAGCCGGGCTTCACGCGCAACCAACAGGGCGAACACGCTCATAGCGACCACCGCGCCAAATCCAGCTCACGATAACCAGCCGGCAGGCGGGCCAGGGTGTGATGCGTGGTCAGCACGACCAAACCGCCCTGCTCACAGTGCCGGGCCAGGTGCTCTTCGAGTTGGGCGACGCCTTGTTTGTCGAGGGCGGTGAAGGGTTCATCGAGAATCCACAGCGGCGGGCCAGGCAGATATAAACGCGCCAGGGCCACGCGGCGCTGCTGGCCGGCAGACAGGGTGTGGCAAGGCACGTCTTCAAAACCCTTGAGGCCGACCGCCGCCAAGGCCTGCCAGATGGCGTCGCGGGAGGCCGGGTGATGCAGGGCACTGAGCCAGCTGAGGTTTTCTTCAGCGCTGAGCACATCCTTGATACCGGCGGCGTGGCCAATCCACACGAGGTTGCGCGCAAGCGTGCTGCGTTGTTCGTTGAGGGGCTTGCCGTTGAGACGGACCTCGCCGGCCGTCGGCTGCATCAAGCCGGCCAGCAGCCGCAGTAAACTGGTCTTGCCACTGCCATTGGGGCCGCTGATTTGCACCATGTCGCCGCCCGTCAGCCGCAGTTCGAGGTGTTCGAACAGCAGGCGCAGGTCGCGTTCACAGGCAAGCGCTACGGCTTCAAGAAGAGGGCTGGTCAAGAGATCGCGGGCCTTTACGGTTCAAGTCGGCGGTGCAGCGGCCGTTATAGAGAGATGCACAATAACGGCTTTGGCGACCGATTTTAGAGAGCTGGATCAAATAGTTGTGAGGTTTTTACCGCTCTCTTTGCAGACGGGCGGCATTATACATGTGATGCCCTACTCTAAAGAGGGCAATTTCCCCAGAGACGACGCGCACGATGACCGGTGAGATCAACCTTCCTCCGCTGCCTCCCACCCCGGCGCCCGGGCCTGCTCCACTGCCGGCGACCGGTGAGTTGCTCAAATTGCTGGAGCCGCAGGCGGGGCTGATCGACCCTGGAAAAACCGCAAACGCCGAAGTGCTCGCACTCAAACAAGGCGGCGACTCGTTTCAACTGCTGCTCAAGCTGACCCTGGATGGCGGGCGCCAGACGTTGGTGCAAGCCAGCAGTGCGCAACCGCTGCCACTGGGCAGCAACGTGGCGGTAAGCCAAACGCCGACAGGCAACCTGACCCTCTCCCTGCAGCAAGCCATGAGCGCCAATGTCGCCGCCCTCACCCGCATCGATACCACGCAAATGCCCGAAGGCACGCTGTTGCAGGCCAAGGTGCTGACTACCCAGATGTTGCCTCAGGGCGCCACGCAGCCGGCAATCTATCGCTCGCTGGTGAGCGTGCTCAATAACGCCCTGGCAGGCACCACCCTCACGGTGGAGAGCCCGCAGCCGCTGCGGGTCGGCAGCTTGCTCAGCGCCGTGGTGCAGAATGCGCAAACCCTGAATTTCGTGCCCTTGAGCGGGCTCAAGGATCAACTGGCCATCGCGCAGCAACTCTCCACCCAGCAAAGCCGTCAGGGCTCGCTGGATGTGCTGTTCACCGCGTTGCAGAACCTGCCCGCCAGCAGCAGCACGTCCGCCGACCTGCGCGCCGCCGCCGACCGCTTGCTCGCGGCCCTGCCCGACCTGGCACAAGCCAGTAACCCCAAGGTGCTGGCGCAACTGGTGCAGAACAGCGGCGCCTTTCTCGAAGCCAAATTGTTGGCCGGGCAAAACCCGCAGATACCGCCGCTGGATATGAAGGGCGCGCTGCTGCGCCTGGTCGCCGACTTGCTGCCGGCCCTGCCCACCCCGACCAACCTGAACGCGGTGCTTGCCGCCAACACCCTGGCCCAGGTGCTGCCGAACTTCGTACGCAACCCGCTGAACACCCTTGGCCAGATCGGTGCCCGTCAAGCGCCTGCGGGCTTTCCGTTACCGGACCGGCTGATGCAGCGCCTGGAAGGTGAAGGCGACCTGGAAAACCTGCTGCGCCTGGCGGCTGCGGCGATCTCGCGGTTGCAGAGCCATCAGCTGTCGAGCCTGGAGCAGACCGGCACCACCGCCGATGGCCGCCTGCAAACCACCACCTGGCAGTTGGAGATCCCCCTGCGCACCCTGCAGGACATCGTGCCGTTGCAAGTCAAGTTCCAGCGTGAAGAGCCAACGCCGGACAAGGAGCAAACCGAACGCAAAGACAAAAAAGACCCCAAGCAGATGCTCTGGCGCGTCGAGCTGGCGTTCGACATGGAGCCGCTGGGGCCATTGCAGGTCCAGGCCCAGCTCAGCCAGGGCAAACTGTCCAGCCAGTTATGGGCGAGCCGGCCCTTCACCGCCAGCCTGATCGAAAGCCATTTGGGCAGCCTGCGCGAGCGTCTGGTGACCTCGGGGCTCAACGTCGGTGACCTGGATTGCCACCTCGGCACCCCGCCACGCGGGCCGCGAACCGGGCTGGAACAACGCTGGGTGGATGAAACCGCATGAAGAACGCTAACCCGCCGCGCCAGGCGATTGCCCTCAAGTACGACGGCCAGCAGGCCCCGACGCTGACGGCCAAAGGCGATGACGCACTGGCTGAAGCGATCCTGAAATTGGCGCAGGAGAATGAAGTACCGATCTATGAAAACGCCGAGTTGGTAAAGCTGCTGGCGCGCATGGAACTGGGCGACAGTATTCCTGAGGAGCTGTACCGCACGGTGGCCGAAATCATTGCGTTTGCCTGGACGCTCAAGGGCAAGTTCCCGGTGGGCTACGACCCCCATGCGCAGCCGCCGGAACGAGACGTCACAGAACGTGGCGACGACTATTAACCCTCGTAGTGAGCGGGCTTGCCCTAATGCCAGTCAGTTAAGCGATAAAGCGGGCGATGAATAAATTGTGGGAGGGGCGGTGCGACGATTCGACTTGCTCCCGATGGACTGCGTAGCAGGCCCATTTTTGAGGCCGCTGCGCGGCCTATCGGGAGCAAGCCCCCTCCCACAGTGACCGCATTAATCCTTAACTGACTGGCATTAGAGCAAGCCCCGCGCTGGGCGGCGCAGCCGCCCCAACAAGACCGCCGCGGTGTTTCAGCAAGACCGAGATGCCTGGGTTTAGGGCGGCTGCGCCACCCAGCGCGGGGCAAGCCCGCTCACTACAAGTGGGCTCTGGGTCAGTTCAGGACTTCACTCAACGGGATGAAATTGACTCGATCACCCACCGCCAGCGTCGTGCCTTCCAATACCTCCACAAACCCCTCCGCCCACGCCGCGCTGCGCAGCACGCCGGAGCTCTGGTTGCGGTAGATGATCGCCTTGCCCTGTTCGATGCGCCCGCGCAGGTATTCGCGGCGGTTACCCGGTTTGGGCCACACGAACCCCACCGGCACTTCGAAACGCAGCGGCGTCACTTCGTGTACGCCCTGGCGGCGCAGTAGATACGGGCGCGCCAACAGGGCAAACGTCACCAGGGTCGAAGCCGGGTTACCCGGCAAACCAATCACCGGCACACTGCGAAAGTGACCGAACGTCAGCGGTTTGCCCGGTTTGATCGCCAACTTCCACAGGGCCAGTTCGCCCTCTTCGCGCAAGGCGATGCCGAGGAAATCCGCTTCGCCCACCGACACACCGCCAGTGGACAGGATCAGGTCGACATCACCCAACCCTGCCAGACGCGCACGGGTCTGCTCCAGATCATCCGGCAGGATACCGCCATCGATCACTTCGCACCCCATACGCGCAAGCCAACTGCACAGTACGCGGCGATTGCTGTTGTAGATCTGGCCAGGCCCCAGCGGCAGGCCAGGCTCGATCAACTCATCGCCGGTGGACAACACCGCCACCCGCACCCGGCGCACCACGCTCAGGCGGTCACGGCCAAGGGAGGCGGCCAGGCCCAGTTCGATCGGGCCCAGGCGCGTGCCGGCGGTCAACACCCGCTCACCGACCGTGGTTTCCTGGCCGCGTGGGCGGATGTTCTGGCCCGCCTGCAACGGCTCGCTGAAGCTCACACGCTCGTCGGCGTGAAGCACGGCATTTTCCTGCATTTCTACACAATCAGCGCCTTCGGGCACCGGCGCGCCGGTAAAGATTCGTGCGCACGTCCCGGCGGCCAATGGCTGCGGCGCCTGGCCGGCGAAGATGCGCTGGCTGACCGGCAGCGGCTCACCCTTCCAGTCCGACAGCCGCAGGGCATAACCGTCCATGGCACTGTTGGGCCATGGCGGCAGGTCGAGGGTGGAGATCAGGTCTTGCGCCAGCACGCGCCCATCGAGGTCAGCCAGGGGCAACACGTCCTGCTCGCGGATCGGCGTGGCTTCGGCCATGTCCAGCAGGCGCTGCAGCGCTTCTTCCACCGGCATCAGGGCGCCGGTCTTGCCGGGCTTATCCACGGGATTCACAGGGCTCGGCCTGCTTCAAATGAGGCACGAAATTGCACGGGCGGTGACGGTTGTCCAACTGCTCGGCGAGGATACCGTCCCAGCCCGTGCGCACGGCGTTGGTGGAGCCCGGCAGGCAGCACACCAGCGTGCCGTTGGCCAGGCCGGCCAGGGCGCGGGACTGCACGGTGGAGGTGCCGATATCCGCCACGGATATCTGGCGGAACAGCTCGCCGAAACCGTCGACCTGCTTGTCCAGCAGGCAACTCACCGCTTCGGGCGTGCTGTCACGGCCGGTGAAACCGGTGCCGCCGGTAATCAGCACCACCTGCACGACGTCTTCAGCGATCCAGTGGGCCACTTGGGCGCGGATTTTATAGAGGTCATCCTTGAGCAACACGCGCTCGGCCAGGTGGTGGCCAGCGGCGGTCAGGCGATCGACGAAGACCTGGCCCGAGGTGTCGGTGTCCAGGGTGCGGGTGTCACTGACGGTCAATACAGCGATGTTCAGGGGTACGAAGGGCGCATCAGCCTTGGCTTTCATGGCTCGGTCCGGTTGTCGAAGGAACAGCCCGATGTTATATCACAGGGCCTTATTGACCTGCCGCAGCGAAACCGCCATGTCCCTCGATGACTCACCCCTGCCCTGTTCGATCCTGCTGCTGGCCGGTGGCCGCGGCCAACGCATGGGCGGCCAGGATAAAGGCTTGCTGCAATGGCGCGGCCGGCCGTTGATCGCGCACTTGCAGGACCTGACCAGGCCGCTGACAGATGACCTGATCATCTCGTGCAACCGCAACCATGACCTCTACGCCCCCTATGCCGACCAACTGGTGAGCGACGACAGCCAGGACTTCCCCGGCCCGCTCGCCGGCATCCGTGCAGGCTTGCTCGCCGCACGTCATCAGCACCTGCTGATCCTGCCGTGTGATGTGCCGAACATTGATGCACGATTGCTCGCCGACCTGTGGGAGACATCGCGTAGCCATCCCTGCGTGCCGGTCATGGTCCGACAAGGTGAGTTCTGGGAACCCTTGCTGTGCATCATCCCCACCGCCCTTAAAAACCCAGTGGAATGTGCCTGGGCCGCAGGCGAACGCAGCCCGCGCAAGATCCTGCTGCAACTGGGTGGCGTCGCACTGGATTGCCCGGACAATGATCCGCGCCTGGCCAACCTTAATACACCCGAACTGTTGCACCCTGGGACTGGCGTGTCAGAATGATGGGCGAACAAGGAACTTTGACGACGCCTTGCGCGTCACAAGCTCAGTCATTCAAAAGTATTTTCTCGGAGACAAACTCATGACTCAACGGACCATCGCCGCTCTCATGCTTGCACTGGGCCTGGCTACCCTCGCCGGTTGCGCCTCGCCAACAGTGATCACCCTGAATGACGGTCGCGAAATCCAGGCCGTCGACACCCCGACTTACGACAAGGCATCGGGCTTCTACGAGTTCAAACAGCTTGATGGCAAGGAAACCCGTATCAATAAAGATCAGGTTCGCACCGTTAAAGACCTGTAAGTCTTAACGCTTGCCGCCCAAGGCCCGCCTCGTGCGGGCCTTGTCGTTTCCGGGGGTCACCAGTCGAGGGTGATCCGGCTGCGGAAACTGCGCTCCAGCCCGGTGATCGGGTCAATAAAACGTACGCCCTGGGCCAGCAGTTTGAGCGGGTTGGCGTAGTCATCCACGGCGTCCTTGATCACATCCGGGTAGAACGGATCGTTGCAGATACTCGCACCGAGCGCGGTCATGTGCACGCGCAACTGGTGCTTCTTGCCGGTCACGGGAAACAGGCCATATCGCCACAGATCGCCGTGCTGTTCCCGGACCTCAACCGCCGTTTCAGTGTTGCTGGCACCGGGCCCCTCCTGCATGCGAAAGAATGGTTCGCCATCCACCAGGCGGCTTTTATGCACCAGGGGGAAGGTCAGGTTGGGCAACGCCGGCGCGATGGCTTCGTAGAATTTGTCGATACGCCGCGTGGGAAACAGTTGTTGATAGGCCGAACGGCTTTGTGGGTTGGCCGAGAACAACACCAGCCCCGCCGTGTGGCGGTCGATACGATGCAGGGGCACCAGCGAGGGGTTGTCCAGGCGGCGGATCAGGCGCCGCAGCAAGGTCTGTTCGACGTATTCGCCGGCTGGCGTCACCGGCAGGAAATGCGGTTTGTCAGCCACCACCAGGTGCTCGTCGGCATACAGGATGGTTTCCTGCACCGCGATGACCTTCTCATTGGGCACTTCCCGGAAGTAGTAGATGCACAGGCCCTCCTTGTAAGCCAGGCCCTGGCTGATCGGCTGGCCATTGAGATCCAGCACTCGCCCCCGCGCAATACGGTCCAGCCAATGCTCGCGACTGATGGCCGGGAAGTGTTCGCACAGGCAATCGAGCACCGTCGCCCAAGGCCCCGGAGGCAGATACAGAGTGCTGGCTTGATACTGGGACGCGGAAAAACCGGAAGTGGACATGAAGAGGCTCGAAACCTGGAAAAACACAGCGGTATTATCCCGCAAGGAGCGGGATTGGGCCTAGGGTCGATCTCAAGCTTTGGCCAATTGGGTTCGCAGGATGGGCGAAGCACTCGCGGCCTCGGTGAACTCCTTGAGCCAGCGCAGCACATCGACCGCATCCCACCGGCCGGGATCGTACAGCGCGTACAACAAACCCTGGTAACCCACCACATCCAATTGCTTGTGATAACCGGCGCGCTGGAACAACGCCTCGATCTCGGCAAAGCAAGTGTTGAAATGCACTTTGTTAAACGGCGTCTTGCCTTCCGTGACCAGGCCGTCGAGGCGCAGCTCGTTCACCGCATCACGCACGACATCGACGGACATGCGATTGACGCTGCTTTTCAATTGTTCAACATTCACCACGGGCGTTCCCTCTATTCAATCGCTGTACAAACATACAGTAACTTAATATTTGGAAACCTGCCATCGCATAAAGCTAGAGCAAGAACGTCACGACCTGTTCCGTATCGAACGGCCAATCCAGCTCAGCTCCGGTGTCTACCCGGCGAAGCACCGGAATCCGCAGGCCGTAGGCTTCGGTCAGGTCGTCGGGGTCGGTGATATCGACCAGTTCCACCAGCAAGCCACGTTCGACGAGCGGCATGATTTCGGCTTCGGCAACTTCACAAAGATGGCAACCCAGGGTGCCGAACAACTGGCATTCAGGAGGCATGATGAATGGCCCGATCAGAAAACAGTCACCTATTCTAAGCCCGGTGACTGCATGAAGCCCACCACCACAAAAAACCTGACCCAGATCAGCATGGCGTATAAATGATTCAGCGATTCTCGCGGCTTTTTGCCCGCCCAACCTGCAAGGAAGCTGTCCGTGTTTGCCAACCTGTTGATCATTCTGGCCTCATCCCTGGTGGTGATTGCGCTTTTTCGCCGCCTGCAATTGCCTCCGGTGCTGGGCTATCTGTGCGTCGGCCTGGCCGTAGGCCCCACTGCGCTGGATTGGGTGAATGACAGCGAAGAACTGCCGGACCTCGCCGAGCTCGGCGTGGTATTCCTCTTGTTCTCCCTGGGCCTGGAGTTTTCCCTGAGCAAAATGCTCGCCCTGCGGCGGGTGGTGTTTGGCCTGGGCAGCCTGCAGGTGCTGGGGTGCGGCGTGCTGCTGGGTGGTTTGTTGATGGGCTTGGGCCTGTCGCCCGGTGTGGCGCTGCTATTGGGCGCTGGGCTGGCATTGTCCTCCACCGCTATCGTCAGCAGGGAGCTGGGCAGCCTCGGGGAAATCTTCAGCAGCCATGGCCAGAATGCGATTGGCGTGCTGCTGTTTCAGGATGTGGTCGCCGTGTTGCTGCTGACGCTGGTGCCGGTGTTTGCCGGCAGCAGCACCCAAGCCTGGTACTGGGCGCTGCCACTGACACTGGGCAAAACCGTGGTGCTGTTCATCGGCTTGCTAGGGGCCAGTCGCTGGCTATTACCGCGGTTGTTCCATGAAGTCGCTGCGTCCCATTCGGCGGAGCTGTTTGTGTTGCTGGCGCTGGTGATCGTCCTGTTGACCGCCTGGCTGACGCACCTGCTCGGACTCTCGCCGGCCCTCGGTGCATTCCTGGCCGGCATGCTGCTGGGGGAAAGCCATTACCGGCATCAGATCGAAGCGGATATCCGCCCGTTTCGCGACATTTTGCTGGGCTTGTTTTTCGTCAGCATCGGCATGCTCATCGACCTGCAACTATTCGTCAGCCATAGCCTGCTGATCCTTGGCCTGACCCTCACCCTGATGCTGGTCAAAGGTTGTGTGGTGGCGGGGCTGGTCAAGTGGCGTGGCAGCGACAGTGAAACCGCCTGGCGCAGCGGACTGGCCTTGGCCCAGGGTGGCGAATTCTGTTTTGCGCTGATGGCGCAGATGCAACAAAGCCGGCTGATTCCCGATGAGTTCAATGGCCTGCTCCTCGCTGCCACGTTCTGCTCGATGCTGTTCACCCCACTGCTGCTGCGCGCCGCGCCGTCGATCGCCCAGCGCCTGCACCGCAAGCCCAACCTGCAAGTGCAATTGGAGCAAATCACTGCGCTCAACGCCCAGTTACGCGGCCATGCGGTGATTTGCGGATATGGCCGGGTCGGGCAATCCATCGGTCGTTTTCTGCGCCGCGAACAGCAGGCGTTTATCGCACTGGATGACGACCCGGAACGGGTGCAGGAAGCCGCCACTGAAGACAGCAGCGTGCACTACGGTGACTGTCGCCGTGGCGCCTTGCTGAGTGCGGTTGGGTTGGAACGGGCGCGATTGGTGGTGATCGCGGTGGACGACACGGACGTCGCACTGGTGGTGCTCAAGGAAGCTCGGCGGATCAACCCTGAAGTGCCGATCCTGGTGCGTACCCGCGATGACAGCCAACTGGCCGAACTGAAAGCTGCGGGCGCCAGCGAAGTGGTGCCCGAACTGCTGGAGTCCAGCCTGATGCTCGCCTCCCACGCCTTGATCCTGTTGGGCCTGCCGGACCAACAGGTGCAGGCGCGGGTGGATGAAGTGCGACATAACCGTTATCGCCTGCTGCACGGCTTCTACCCGCAGGCAGAACCGCCGATCAGTCCTGACTGACCGCGCCGATTTTGTGGATCGACAGGTCGGCGCCGTAATACTCCTCTTCCTGGCTCAGCCGCAGCCCATGCACGCGCTTGATCAGGCCATACACCAACAGGCCGCCGACCAACGCCACCGCGACACCCAGGGCCGTACCGATCAGTTGGCTGATCAGGCTGACACCGCCCAGGCCGCCGAGGGCCGTCTGCCCGAAGATACCGCAGGCGATACCGCCCCAGACGCCGCACAGGCCATGCAGCGGCCACACGCCCAGCACGTCGTCGATCTTCCAGCGATCCTGGGCCGCAATGAAGAACCACACAAACAACCCGCCGGCGACCGCACCGGTGACCAGCGCGCCCACCGGGTGCATCAGGTCGGAACCCGCGCACACCGCCACCAGCCCAGCCAGCGGGCCGTTATGCAGGAAGCCTGGGTCATTGCGACCAATGATCAGGGCCGCGACCGTGCCACCGACCATTGCCATCAGCGAGTTGACGGCGACAAGGCCGCTGACGCCGTTGAGGGTTTGCGCACTCATCACGTTGAAGCCGAACCAGCCGACAATCAGAATCCACGAGCCCAACGCCAGAAACGGAATGCTCGACGGCGCAAAGGCGACCAGCCTTCCCTCCCTGTATCGCCCATTACGTGGCCCCAGCAGCAAAACTGCCGCCAGCGCCAACCACCCTCCCATGGCGTGTACCACCACGGACCCGGCGAAATCATGGAAGCTGGCCCCAAAGGTTGCCAGCAGCCAGGCCTGCACGCCGAAATTGCCGTTCCACACCATGCCTTCGAAAAACGGATAGATAAACGCCACGATCAAGGCGGTGGCACACAGCTGAGGTGCGAACTTCGCCCGCTCGGCAATACCGCCGGAAATGATCGCCGGGATCGCTGCGGCAAACGTCAGCAGAAAGAAGAACTTCACCAGGCCGTAGCCGTGATCGGCGCTGATCACCACTGCCGGTTGCAGGAAGCTCACGCCGTAGGAGATCCAATAGCCTATAAAGAAATAGGCCAGGGTGGAAATGGCGAAGTCGCTGAGGATCTTCGACAGGGCATTGACCTGGTTTTTCTGGCGCACCGTCCCGACTTCAAGGAACGCGAAGCCGGCGTGCATGGCCAGGACCATGACTGCACCGATCAGGATAAACAGGGTGTTGGAGCTGTGGACTAAGGTGTCTACTGCGCTTTGCACATTTTCCATGGACGTTGGCAGGCCTGCATCAAAGGCAAAAAAGCACCAAACCGGTTCAGGCCAGGGTTTCACGCACTAAATTGGCACCACCGGTCCCACCCCTCTATTGGAGGCGTGAACCGCTTTAGCGCAGTGATCAACACAACAGGCCGTAACCGACAGGGTTTTTCCGCGAGTTTCAGTTATTTAGGGTAAGGTTTTTCAAGGCTTTAGGCCCGACCGCCCGGATTCAGCGCAGCCCGTTGGGCATGCGCACCAAGGCAAAGCAAAAGCTGTACCACACAATTGCACTGAACCTTCACCGAACGCGGTGACTCGAAACCACACACACCGATCAGCCAATCACGGAGATACCCATGGCCAGACGTACTGCAAAGACTGCTCAAGAAATACTGATGGCGGATTTTCAAACCCTGGTCAGTGACACCGAAAAGTTGCTGGACGACACCGCCGTGCTGGCCGGTGACCAGGCCGACGAGCTGCGTACCAAGATCCATGAGAGCCTGCTCAAGGCTCGCGAAACCCTGCAACTGACCGAAGACTCCCTGCGTGAGCGTGGCCAGGCAGCGGTTGCCGCCACCGAGGATTACGTACAGGCCAACCCTTGGCAGTCAGTCGGCATCGCCGCTGGCGTGGGCTTTCTGATCGGCCTGCTGGCCACAAGGCGCTAATCATGTCTATCGGCGAAACCGAGTCGTGCAAGGGCGCAAGCTCAACCTCTCGACGCCTGGGCGCGGCCGTTCTGGGCTTGCTGCACAGCCACGTCGAGCTGTTTGGCATCGAACTGCAGGAACAGAAGTCGCGCACCGTCAGCCTATTGCTGTTTGCCGGGCTCTCGCTGGTGTTTGCCTTGCTGTTATTGGTGGGGTTGTCGGCACTGGTGATGATTCTGGTATGGGACACCTACCGTATCACCGGGATCATCAGCCTCTGCGGGTTTTACATCCTGGCCGCGGCATTCTGCGGGTTGCGCTTGAAAGCGGCGATATTCGACGAGTCCACGCCCTTCCACGCGACCCTGGAAGAGCTGGCCAATGACCGGGAGCGCCTGCTGCCATGAGCCTGACTGAAATCCCGCCATCCACCTCACGCAGGGAAATGCGCAAGGCGTTGATTCGCCTGCGCATGGAGATGCACCGCCAGGAGATCCGCCACGAGTCGCAACAACTCATGGCGCCCCTGCACAAAATGCGCGACATGCGCCATAACTGGCAAGACAGCCTAGGAATCAAGCATGCGCCGCTATGGGGAGTTGCGGCGGTTACGTTGCTGGGCTTTTTTACCGGCAAAGGGGCCAAGGGCGGCAGTATCAGCAGTGTGACGCGCCTGGTGCGCTTGGGCGCCGGCTTGATCCCACTGATCAAGCTGGCCATGCAAGGCGCGCGCAAAGGCTGAACCCATACGCTGCCTGTTGCCTCGACAGAACCGGCCTGGCCCTTATCAGAACAGGGCCGGGCCTTTTTTCGCCCGCGCATCTGCCGGTAGATTTTCGCTTGCCCAGGCCACGCCGAACCGGGAAGCTGGGCGCATCCTTCACCAACGGAGAGTACCCGCCTTGGATTGGCCTACCCTGCTGACTCGCGAACGCCTCGGAAAACCCCTGCACAGCCCGGAAGAACTGGGCCGTAGCCCATTTCACAAAGATCACGACCGCATTATCTTCTCGGGTGCTTTCCGGCGCCTGGGCCGCAAGACCCAAGTGCATCCGGTGTCGAGCAACGACCATATCCATACGCGCCTGACGCATTCCCTGGAAGTCAGTTGCGTTGGCCGCTCCCTCGGCATGCGCGTCGGCGAGACCCTGCGCAGCGCCCTGCCCGACTGGTGCGACCCGAGCGACCTGGGCATGGTGGTGCAATCGGCTTGCCTGGCCCATGACATCGGTAACCCGCCCTTCGGGCATTCCGGTGAAGATGCCATTCGCCATTGGTTTCAGCAGGCTGCGGGCCGTGGCTGGCTGGATGGCATGAGCCCTGCCGAACGTAATGACTTCCTCAATTTCGAAGGCAACGCCCAGGGTTTTCGAGTGCTGACCCAACTGGAGTACCACCAGTTCGACGGTGGCACGCGGCTGACATACGCCACCTTGGGCACCTACCTGAAATATCCCTGGACCGCGCGTCACGCCGACTCCCTGGGCTACAAGAAACACAAGTTCGGCTGTTACCAGAGCGAACTGCCGATTCTGGAGCAGATCGCCCACAAACTCGGGCTGCCCCAACTGGAAGAACAACGCTGGGCGCGTCATCCGTTGGTTTACCTGATGGAAGCCGCGGACGACATCTGCTACGCGCTGATCGACCTGGAAGACGGGCTGGAGATGGAGCTGCTGGAATACGCCGAGGTCGAATCGCTGCTGCTCAACCTGGTCGGCGATGACCTGCCGCAGACGTATCGCCAATTGGGCCCGCTGGACTCGCGCCGGCGCAAATTGGCCATCTTGCGCGGCAAGGCGATCGAGCACCTGACCAACGCGGCGGCACAGGCATTTGTCGAACAGCAGGACGCCTTGCTGGCCGGCACCCTGCCCGGCGACCTGGTGGAGCATATGCATGGGCCTGCCAAGCGTTGTGTACTGGATGCCAAAGACATGGCGCGCAAGAAAATTTTCCAGGACAAGCGCAAGACCCTGCATGAAATCGGCGCCTACACCACCCTGGAAATCCTGTTGAATGCGTTTTGCGGTGCAGCCTTGGAACAACATGGCGGGCGCACACCATCGTTCAAGAACCGACGCATTCTCGACTTGCTGGGCAATAGCGCACCGGACCCCGCCTGGCCGTTGCATGCCTCGTTCCTGCGCATGATCGACTTTATCGCCGGCATGACTGACAGCTACGCCACCGAAATGGCACGAGAGATGACCGGCCGCTCCAGCCCCCAATAACCCTCGGATCCCGCAGCCTGTTCCCTGAACAGAATTAACCTACAAAGGGAACAGAGCGGCCTGATCGAATTCGTACAGGCACCCGAAGAATAATCACGCACGCTCCTCGCGGGCGTCGCAAACAATTCCTACATCCCACCGACGCTTGACCCACTGTGTGCTCTCTATGCCCAGACACTCTCTTCGTATTCTTGTGGTGGAAGATCATCCCTTTCAACTCCTGGCCACCCAATGCCTGCTCAGAAGCTTCGGTTTCGATCAACTCACACCCGTAGAAAACGCCGAACAGGCCATCCGCACAATGACCCAGTCCGAACGACCTTTCGACCTGATGCTGTGTGACCAATGCCTGCCTGACTTACCCGGCCTCGAATTGATAGAAATAGCCAGCCGCGGCCGTTTTATCAGTGCTGCGATTCTGCTCAGCGGGTTACCTGCCACCGAATTGATCAACCTCGCTCTACAAGCTGCGCAGCGAAGCCTGCCACTGTGGGGATATTTACCCAAGCCGTTAAATAAAGAAGAACTTGAAAAGCTAATAACATCCAATCGATAAATGTAGGACATTAAACATCTCGACTGATGAAAAGCGACTCTAAGCGCATCGTAAATTCCCGGCCACTTCCCGTCACCGCTTTCGCGCCCAAAACTCTGTCCGTTTCATTTCACAACTACCCTGTAGCTGGTAGGCATATGCCTTTTTTTATGTAGGACTTTTCTTGTTTTATGTCTAGGCCGTCGGCGTCGATCCTCCTCACTCATCTTCTGAGCTAATGTGCCCGCTTTATTTGCATCGGCGCGGAGCGTGACCATGAATACAGTTTTTATTATCGACGACCATCCGGTTATACGATTGGCCATTAGAATGTTACTTGAACATGAAGGTTACAAAGTCGTTGGCGAAACAGACAATGGCTGCGATGCCATCCAAATGGTCCGCGAATGCCTCCCGGATCTGGTAATTCTCGATATCAGCATCCCCAAACTTGATGGCCTCGAAGTACTCTGCCGATTCAACGCCATGAATACTTCGATGAAAACCCTGGTGCTCACGGCCCAGTGCCCTACCTTGTTTGCAACACGCTGCATGCGCTCGGGCGCTGAAGGCTATGTGTGCAAGGAAGGTGACCTCAGCGAGCTGCTGAGCGCGATCCGTGCAGTACTCTCCGGTTACAACTATTTCCCCAGCCAGGCACTGAATGGCAACGGCAGCGAAGGCGTTGAGGTGGAGGAGTTGGAATTATTCAAAACAGTCAACGACCGGGAGTTGATGGTATTACAACTTTTTGCACAAGGACGCACCAATAAAGAAATAGCCAAAGGCATGTTCCTGAGCAATAAAACCGTCAGTACTTATAAAAAGCGACTCATGCAGAAGCTCAAAGCCAAATCCTTGGTAGAACTCATCGAGATGGCAAAACGAAACGCGCTAGTGTGAGAAAGCGGATGCCCAGCCGTATAAAGGACTATCTGATTGTATTATGTGCCGGCTTGTGCTTCAGCACCGTTGCGCTCGCACAATATCAACCCGACCCGGAACATTTCACCTTATTAAGTCGTGCAGGAAGCGTTCAACTGGACATTCAATTGGACAGAGCACAACGCCAGTGGCTACAGAACAAACGCGAGCTGGTACTGGGCACTTCCGCACCCGACTACCCGCCCTTCGACCTCACTTCCAGCGGCCATGACTATGAAGGCCTCACCGCCGATTATGCGGGGCTGCTGGCCAAGGCACTCGCCTTGCCGGTCAGGGTCGTGCGCTACCCTTCCCGCAAGGCATCCATTCAAGCCCTGGAGGCGGGTGACATTGATCTACTGGGCTCCTCCAACGGCTTTGAAGCCGCGAACCCAAAGCTGATCCTGTCCGCACCCTACGCCGTGGACCAGCCGGTGCTGGTCACCCGTGAGGGTGAAACCCGCAGCCTCAACGATGGCTTGGCGGGGCTTCGCCTGAGCCTTGTCTATCATTACCTGCCCCTGAGTGAAGTGGAAAAGCTGTACCCCAACGCGATCATTCGCGCCTATCCCTCTTATCAAAATGCCTTGAATGCGGTGGCCTTCGACCAGGCGGATGTGTTTCTGGGCGACACCATTTCCACCCATTACATGATCAACAAGGGCTATCTGAAAAATATCCACATGGCTAACTTCGGCAAACATGAGGCCTTTGGTTTCAGCTTTGCACTGCGCCAGGACCAACACATCCTGTTGAGCATTATCGACTCGGTACTGGCCGCCGTGCCTACCAACGAACGGGACAACATAGCCAAGCGCTGGAGTGCCGGTAGCGACATCCTGCTGACCGACAAAAAACTGCAACTGACCCAACGTGAAGAGCGCTGGCTGAAACAGCACCCCGTGGTAAAGGTCATCGTGAACGAAACCTTTGCACCGCTCACGTTCTTCGATGCAGACGGCAACTTCCGCGGCATCACTGCCGACCTCCTGGAGTTGATTCGCCTGCGCACCGGCCTGCGTTTCGTGATCCAGAACGGCCGCGACGTCAACGACATGATCGAGCAGGTCGCCACCGGCAAAGTGGATATGATCGGCGCCATCGTTCCGAGCAACGAAAGGGAAGCGCAGCTCAACTTCAGTCGGCCCTACCTGGAAAACTCCTACGTACTGCTGACACGCAAGGAGCCCGGTGCTCCGCTGAGCCTGGAGCAGATGGCCGGAAAACGCCTGGCCATCACCCAGGGCAACCCACTGGCCGGTACCTTGGGCAAGGACTTCCCACAGATTCACCTGGTGGAGACCAGCGACACGTTCAAGGCTTCGGAACTGCTTGCACAAGGCCATGTGGACGGCGCCGTGAACTCGCTGGTCATCGCCAACTACTTCCTCTCCTCGCAGGTCTTCCAGGACAAACTGCAGATCAGCAGCACTATCGGGACGGTCCCCGCCACGTTTGCCCTGGCCACATCACGCCATGCGACCGAACTGAGTTCGATCCTCGACAAGGCACTGCTCAGTATCGCCCCGGATGAAATGGGCGTGATCAACAGCCGCTGGCGTGGCTATACCGCCGCGTCCGACAGCTATTGGCGCAACTACCATCAATTGATTGCCCGGATCGTTATCGGCACCGGGCTGCTGCTGTTGATCTCCTTGACCTGGAACGCCTATATGCGTCGCCAGATCAAGCATCGGCAAATGGCCGAGCGCGCCCTCAATGACCAGTTCGAGTTCATGCGTGCGCTGGTCAATGAAACCCCACACCCGATCTACGTACGTGATCGCAACGGTTTGTTGCAGACCTGCAACGACAGTTACCTGCAGGTGTTCGACGTCAAACGCGAAGACGTCATCGGCAAAAGCGCGGTCCAGATGAGCATGGCCCTTGAGTCGGAGGCGGCGCAGTATCACGCCGATTATCAACGCGTCGTGGCCGAAGGTAACCCGCTGATCCTGGACCGCACCCTGCACATCCACGACAAGAAACTGACCATCTACCACTGGATCCTGCCGTACCGCGATTCCACCGGCGAAGTCCAAGGCATCATCGGTGGCTGGATCGACATCAGTGAAAGGCGCCAACTGTTTGATGAGTTGCGCGCTGCCAAGGAGCGCGCCGACGAAGCCAACCGTGCCAAAAGCACGTTCCTTGCCACCATGAGCCATGAGATCCGCACACCGATGAATGCCGTGATCGGTATGCTCGAACTGACACTCAAGCGCGCCGATCAAGGGCATCTTGATCGACCGGCCATTGAAGTGGCCTACAACTCGGCCAAGGACCTGCTGGAACTGATCGGCGATATTCTGGACATCGCACGTATTGAATCCGGGCGCCTCAGCCTCGCCCCGGAACGCGTCAACCTGCGGGAAGTGATCGAGTCCGTCGTACGCGTATTCGATGGGCTTGCGCGCCAGAAAACCCTCAGCCTGTTGCTGGAGTTCAAACCCGACCTGAACGATATCGAGGTTCAGATTGACCCACTGCGCTTCAAGCAAGTGCTGTCCAACCTGGTGAGCAATGCGATCAAGTTTACCGAGCGTGGGCAGGTGAAGATCAAAGTTGAGGTGTTGCCGACTCAAGCACTGGAACAAATCGAGCTCAAACTGGTGGTGGAAGACACCGGCATCGGGATCAGCAGGGACGACCAGTTGCGTTTGTTCGAACCCTTCGCCCAAGCGGACAACTCCGGACACCTGGCCAGGAGCGGCGCAGGGCTGGGGCTGGTGATCTGTCGCAGCTTGTGCGCGATGATGGGCGGCCAGCTAAGCCTGAGCAGCGTGCCCATGGTCGGCACCCAAGTGCACGTCAACCTGAAGATGCCGCGTCTGCACACGCAGAACCAGGTCGGTGAACTGGTACCGGTGGCGGCCGCCCCGACCCCGGTGCTCAATGTGCTGGTGGTGGACGACCACCCGGCCAATCGCTTGCTGATGTGTCAGCAGCTGGGCTACCTGGGCCACCAGTTCACCGCGGCCGAGCACGGTGCGGCCGGTTTCCAGGCGTGGCGCCAGGAGCATTTCGACCTGGTGATCGCCGACTGCAACATGCCCATCATGAACGGCTACGAGTTGAGCCGCTCGATCCGTGAATACGAGCAACGCGAACAACGGCCGCCCTGCGTGGTATTGGGCTTTACCGCCAATGCACAACCCGAGGAACGGCAACGGTGCGTGCAGGCCGGTATGAACGACTGCCTGTTCAAACCCATCAGCCTCACGGTGTTGGAGCGACAACTGGCACACATCGCCCCACAACCGGCGAGCCCGTGCCTGGACCTGGCGTGCCTGGAGGCCCTGACCGGCGGCGATACGCAATTGAGTCGGCGCTTGCTGGAGGAACTGCTAAATAGCAGCCGGCACGACCGCCAGGAACTCATGGGCATGCTGGCTCGACAAGCCCCGCACCAGGACATCATCGAGCAAGCCCACAAAATCAAAGGAGCCGCCCGCATCGTCCAAGCCCACTCATTGGCGGGGCAATGCGAAACACTGGAACAAGCCTGCTCTCGCAGCGAAGATCGTCCCGTGATCGACGCCGGCATCAAAGCCCTGGAAAAGCTGATGCTGGAATTGGAAAGAATGCTGCAAACGCAACTGCATGACCTGGATCGCCAATAAGAGGCAGGGTTGAGTCAAGCGGTAGGAGCGAGCTTGCTCGCGAAAAACGTCAACGATAACGCGTTTTTCCTGGATCAACGCGGCGCCTGTGAGTTTTTCGCGAGCAAGCTCGCTCCTACACAAAGCCTTACCCTGGCATCTTTGTTCAGCAATCCGTCAAACGTAGGAAAATCGCCGCCAGCTGTTCAATCCCGACCTGGTCCTCGGGCGTAAAGCGCGCCAGCGAGGGGCTGTCGAGGTCGAGGACACCAATCAACCGGTTGTCCTTGACCAACGGCACCACCAACTCGCTGTTGGAAGCGCTATCGCACGCAATGTGCCCAGGGAACGCATGCACATCCTCCACCCGCTGGGTTTGCCGCGAAGCCGCAGCCGCACCACACACGCCACGGCCGAACGGAATCCGCACACAGGCGATCTGCCCCTGAAATGGTCCGAGCACCAGCTCTTCGTTACGGTTGAGGTAGAAACCCGCCCAGTTCAGATCATCCAGCTGGTTGAACAGGAACGCGGAAAACTGCGCACTGTTGGCGATGAAATCACGCTCATCCGCCAACAGCGACTCCAACTGCGCGCAAAGCATGGCGTAGCCATCAAGGCCGGTACCGGCCTGTTGTAAATCGATCATGGTTGACGTTCCAGCAATTTGAGACCCACCCAATAACGGGCGAATTGATAGGCACACCGGCCGTTGCGGTTGCCGCGACCGGTAGCCCAGCGCACGGCGAGGATATCGAGGGCCTCATCGCGTTGCCACTGCAAACCGGCTCTATTGGCCAGCTCGCCGATCCAGTGCTCCACCACATCCAGAAAGTGCTCTTGGGTGAAGGGGTAAAACGACAGCCACAAGCCAAAACGGTCAGACAAGGCAATCTTGTCCTCGACGGCCTCGCTGGGGTGCAACTCACCGTCCACGCGTTTCCAGTTGTCGTTATCACTCTGGTTTTCCGGCACCAGATGGCGGCGGTTCGACGTGGCATACAGCAACACATTGTCCGGTGCCTGCTCCAGCGAACCGTCAAGTACGCTTTTGAGCACACGGTAATCACTTTCACCGGCTTCGAACGACAGGTCATCGCAGAACAGAATGAAGCGTTGCGGCAGCTTGAGCAGCTGCTCGACCACACGTGGCAGGTCGGCCAGGTGATCGCGCTCGATTTCGATCAGGCGCAAACCCGCCTTGGCATGCTGGGCCAGCAGCGCGCGCACCATGGACGATTTGCCGGTGCCACGCGAACCCCAGAGCAACGCATGGTTGGCGGGCAGGCCCTCGATAAATTGCTGGGTGTTGCGGGCCAGTTGCTCACGCTGCCGGTCAACGCCGATCAGGTCGGACAGGCGCATATCCAGGCTGACGTCCAGCGGCAACAGGAAGCCGCTGCGGCCTTCGCGCTGCCAGCGGGCCGCCAGGCACTGGTTCCAGTCAATAGCTTGGCGTGGGGCGGGCAACAAGGGTTCCAGGCGTGCGAGCACCGCATCGGCCCGCTCTAGAAAGGCACTCAATCGAGAATCCACGATTATTCCTCTGGAAAGTTCCTGCAAAAGATGGCGTATTGGCAACCCTGCGGCAGACCGCACGAGGCTGCGTAAAAAACGATTTATGCCGGGTAAGCCAGAGCCTGTGGATGTTCAGCTATGCTTGCCGGGCGAAGGGAAACGTGAAGTGGTTCAACACTCGATGGATATCAAGTTCGCCCACCGCTTGTCTTATAAACAAGCCAGATTGACTGTGCTGGTCGGTTTCGTCTTGGGAACCCTGCTCAGTCTGATCCAAATCGGTATTGATTATGCCAGCGAAGACGCATCCATCAACCGTGAAATACGTTCGCTGATTGAAATCAGCCATAACCCCGCGTCACGTATTGCCTACAACATTGATGCTGAACTCGCCCAGGAGTTGACCCTGGGCCTGCTGCAGTCCCCTGCCATCACTCATGCGCAATTGATCGACAACAATGGCGTGGTCCTGGCAGACGTGGTGCGTGCGCCCAAGGAAAGCAGCTACCGGCCCCTCAGTGATTTTCTGTTCGGCGCCAACCGTCAGTTTGAAGACCGCTTGTTCCTCAGCCATATGCCCAATGATTCGCTTGGGGTGCTGCGGCTGGACGTAGACACCTACGCCTTCGGCAGCCGTTTCCTGCATCGTGCCGAAATCACCCTGCTCAACGGATTTGCCCGCAGCCTGTTGCTGACCGGAATACTGCTGGCGTTGTTCTACGTCATGTTGACCCAGCCGCTGGTGCGCATTATCCGTGCCTTGAGCACCAGTAAGCAGACCCATCTGGACTGCCCGCCGGGGCACGAAAACGACGAAATCGGCGTGCTGGTCAACGTCGCCAACCAGCAGTTCGAAAACATGCAGACCGAAATCCAGCAGCGCCGCCACGCTGAAGACCGGCTGACTGAATACCTCGGACAGCTGGAAGATATTGTCTCGGCGCGCACCCTCGAACTCAAAGCCAGTAACCAGCGCCTGATTCAATCCAATGATGAACTGGAAGCGGCAAAAATGACCGCCCTGGGCATGGCCCAGGCAAGGGCGGCATTCCTGGCCAACATGAGCCACGAAATCCGCACGCCGCTGAACGGCCTGCTGGGGATGATCGCACTGTCACTGGACAGCCCATTGAACGCCGAACAGCGCCAGCAACTGTCCATCGCCCATGACTCGGGCAAAGTGCTGGTGGAATTGCTCAACGATATCCTCGACCTGTCCAAGTTCGACGCCGGTCAGCTGGAGCTTGAGCACATCCCGTTCGACCTCGGTTCACTGGTGGAAGACACCGCAAACCTGCTGTCGCAGAACGCAGCTCCCAGTGTCGAACTGACGTGCCTGATCGACCCACAGTTTCCCGCCCAGGTCATTGGCGACCCGACCCGTGTACGCCAAATCGTCAGCAACCTGCTCTCCAACGCGTTGAAGTTCACCCGCTTCGGCCGGGTCGATGTACGCCTGCGCGCTCAAGCCGACCGGGTCAGCATCGAAGTGTGCGACACGGGCATCGGCATCGCCCAGGAAGCGCAGGCGAAGATCTTCCAGCCGTTCACTCAGGCCGGTGCCGGTATCACCCGTCAGTTCGGCGGCACTGGCCTGGGCCTGGCGCTGACCTACAACTTGTGCGAAGCGATGAAGGGCCGGCTGACGATCAGTTCGGAGGTCGGGTTTGGCAGCCAGTTCTGCGCCGATCTGCCTTTGCCTACGCATTTGCCGGCCGCCCCGGTGGCACCGCTGACGGGCGAAGTCATTGCCATAACCAACGCGGGCAGCGGCCTGACGGAACTGCTCACCACCCTGCTCCCCCATTGGGGGCTGACACCGCGCTGCTATTCCCAGGACGATGACTTGAGGGGGCAAACGCCGGACCTGCTGATCACGGATTGCCCCGAGTGCCTGTTCCGCCTGCGCCCGGCGATCAGCGCACCGATTCTGGTGGTGACCGCCTATGGCAACTTCATGCCCAGTGAAGAAGTGGCGGCCCTTGCGCCATTGCAGCAACAGGCACGCCCGTTGAGCCGCAACGCGTTGTACCAGATCTTGCAACGTAACCTGCACAGCGACTCGCCGTTGATCCTCGACCCGGTGCAGATAGAAGCCGCCCCCCTTGCCCACCGCGCGTACATCCTGCTGGTGGAGGACAATCCGGTCAATCAACTGGTAGCCAAGGGCATGCTCAACAAATTGGGGTGCAAGGTCATCGTCGCCGCCCATGGTGGCGAAGCGCTCAAGCTGCTTGAAGACCAGCGCTTCGACATGGTGCTGATGGACTGCAACATGCCGGTGATGGACGGCTACGAGGCGAGTCGGCAAATTCGTCGCAGCGGGCGTTGGCCGGACCTGCCCATCGTCGCGTTGACGGCCAATGCGATGTCTGAAGAACGCGAGCGTTGCCGGGCGGCGGGGATGAATGATTATCTGGCCAAGCCATTTCGCCGTGAAGAACTCAATGCGTTGCTGGACCTCTGGGTGCCTAAGACGACAACCCTTTGACCTGCGCCAGCAACTGGTCCAGGCCATTGCGCAGGGCGTCAGCCTGATTCAGGTCGATGCCACTGTCGCACAGTAACCGGGTCTTCAAACTCTGAGTCCGGTCGCGCAATTGCACGCCGGCCTCG
This sequence comes from Pseudomonas sp. R11F, assembly GCF_050312575.1. Classification (NCBI taxonomy): domain Bacteria; kingdom Pseudomonadati; phylum Pseudomonadota; class Gammaproteobacteria; order Pseudomonadales; family Pseudomonadaceae; genus Pseudomonas; species Pseudomonas sp. R11F. Next base: position 46,560 of record NZ_JBNPJU010000005.1, read on the forward strand.
CTCAGGCTCAGGTGCACTTCGCGCTCATCCTTGGCGCTGCGCTGACGCCTCACCAGTGCAAGCTGCTCAAGCCGCTTGAGCAACGGCGTCAACGTGCCCGAATCCAGCATCAGCCGTTCCCCTAACGCCTTGACCGTGGGTTGCGCCGGTGCAGCGTCGTGCCATTCCCACAACACCAGCATCACCACGTATTGCGGATAGGTCAGGCCCAACTGATCCAGCATCGGCTTATAGGCCCGGGTGACCGCGCGTGAGGCGGCGTAGAGCTTGAAACACAACTGGTTGTCCAGGGCGAGGGATACGCCAGGCAGATCGGTCATTTGAGCAGCGCTTCGATCTCTTGGGTCAGGTCCTCAGGCTTGGTGGTCGGGGCAAAACGCTTGACCACCTGACCGTTGCGACCGACGAGGAACTTGGTGAAGTTCCACTTGATGCCCTTGGAACCCAGCAGCCCCGGTGCCTGTTTTTTCAACTGAACAAACAAAGGGTGAGCATCGCTGCCATTGACGTCGATCTTCTTGAACAGCGGGAAACTGACGCCGAAGTTCAGCTCGCAAAACTCGGAGATTGCCCCTTCATTGCCAGGTTCCTGCTTGCCGAACTGGTTGCAGGGAAAACCCAGCACCACCAGACCCTGATCCTTGTACTGCTGCCAGAGTTGCTCCAACCCTTTGTACTGCGGCGTGAAACCGCATTTGCTGGCGGTATTGACCACCAGGATGGCTTTGCCGGCGAAATCGGCCAAGGTCTTTTGCTCACCCTTGATGGTGGTGCAAGGGATACTCAGCAAGTTGTCGCTCATGACAGTGCCTCGGATAAGGGGAAGAAGCAAAAAGATAGTGGGTAATTCAATTGTGTGCAATTTAATTACCGGGATTGATGGCGCGTTATCAGCCTCGACTCAGGCCAAATGTGGGAGCGAGCTTGCTCGCGAAAGCGGTCTATCAGCTGACATATCTACTGACTGACACGCCCTATTCACGAGCAAGCCCGCACACAATTGAAGGTCGTTGCCGGTCTAACGCGGTACCAGGTCCAGGCACACCGAATTGATGCAGTAACGCAGGCCGGTCGGCGGTGGACCGTCCGGGAATACATGACCCAGATGGGCATCACACTTGGCGCAGGTGACTTCGGTACGGATCATGCCGTGGCTGACATCGCGGATCTCGATCATCGCGCTGTCGGCAATCGGCGCGTAGAAACTCGGCCAGCCGCATCCCGAATCAAATTTCGTGGTGGAGTCGAACAGCGGCTCATTGCAGCAGACGCAGTGGTACACGCCGTCGGTCTTGGTGCCATTGTATTTGCCGCTGAAAGGTCGCTCGGTGCCCTTGAGACGGCACACGTTGTACTGCTCTGGATCGAGCATCGCCTTCCATTCATCAACGGTTTTCTGCAACTTTTCCATCGGTACACCTCGGCAACTGAAAAACCCTGATCTGTGTCTTTTCCATGGATCAGGCGGCACGTATGATTGCGCCTCTTCAAAACGCCAGTCTGGCACCCACGCTACCGGCATTCAAACGTATTTATCGGATTCACAGTACGGTAGTGTCCACACCGTCTGGATCGTTCATTTTCAGGATCACATCGCCATGCAGGTCAGCAAATCGAACAAGCTCGCCAACGTCTGCTACGACATTCGCGGCCCGGTGCTCAAGCACGCCAAGCGCCTGGAAGAGGAAGGCCATCGCATCCTCAAGCTGAACATCGGCAACCCGGCGCCCTTTGGTTTCGAAGCGCCGGACGAAATTCTCCAGGATGTGATCCGCAACCTGCCGACCGCCCAGGGCTACAGTGACTCCAAGGGCCTGTTCAGCGCACGTAAAGCCGTGATGCAGTACTACCAGCAGAAGCAGGTCGAAGGTGTCGGCATCGAAGACATCTACCTGGGCAATGGGGTGTCCGAGCTGATCGTGATGTCCATGCAGGCCCTGCTCAACAATGGCGACGAAGTCCTGGTGCCGGCCCCGGATTATCCGCTGTGGACCGCCGCCGTGACCCTCGCCGGCGGCCACCCGGTGCACTATCTGTGTGACGAAGGCGCCGACTGGTTCCCGGACCTGGCCGACATCAAGGCCAAGATCACCCCGAACACCAAGGCTCTGGTGATCATCAACCCGAACAACCCCACCGGTGCCGTGTATTCCAGGGAAGTGCTGCTGGGCATGCTTGAACTGGCGCGCCAACACAACCTGGTGGTGTTCTCCGACGAGATCTACGACAAGATCCTCTACGACGACGCCGTGCACGTGTGCACCGCCTCCCTGGCACCGGACCTGTTGTGCCTGACTTTCAACGGTTTGTCCAAGTCCTACCGCGTCGCCGGTTTCCGCTCCGGCTGGATCGCCATCTCGGGCCCCAAGCACAACGCCCAGAGCTACATCGAAGGCATCGACATGCTGGCCAACATGCGCCTGTGTGCCAACGTGCCGAGCCAGCACGCGATCCAGACCGCCCTTGGCGGGTATCAGAGCATCAATGACCTCGTGCTGCCCCAGGGCCGCCTGCTGGAGCAACGCAACCGTACCTGGGAGCTGCTCAACGCGATTCCTGGCGTCAGTTGCGTGAAACCCATGGGAGCGTTGTATGCCTTCCCGAGGATCGACCCGAAAGTGTGCCCGATCCTCAACGACGAGAAGTTCGTGCTCGACCTGCTGCTGTCGGAAAAGCTGCTGGTGGTCCAGGGCACCGCGTTCAACTGGCCATGGCCGGATCACTTCCGGGTAGTGACCCTGCCGCGCGTGGATGACCTGGACATGGCCATTGGTCGCATCGGCAACTTCCTCAAGTCCTATCGCCAGTAATGGATCTATCACTGTACGGCCCTCATTCGGTCGTACAGCGAGCATCTGGCAACACTTCTCTGCCCTGCTTCTCCGTCCTCCCTGTGGTTGCCCCCACTAATCGGCAAGCCCCCTATAATTACGGGACGGCAGGGTAAAAATGGGGTGATGGAGGCAAGCTTGGTGGGTCAGAAAATCCTTTCAAGGCTCTACGTTCAGGCTGTAGGACACAGTTTGAAATAGTCGCTCGGTTGAATCACCCCATCCCGCACCTTATATACCCCGCAGTACGCGACATATTAAGCCTGAGGAGAACTCTACAACCATGATGCGCATCCTGCTGTTTTTGGCCACTAACCTGGCGGTCGTGCTGATTGCCAGCATCACCCTGAGCCTGTTCGGCTTCAACGGGTTCATGGCGGCCAACGGGGTTGACCTGAACCTCAATCAGCTGCTGGTTTTCTGTGCGGTCTTTGGTTTCGCCGGCTCGCTGTTCTCGCTGTTCATCTCCAAGTGGATGGCGAAGATGAGCACCAGCACCCAGGTCATCACCCAGCCACGCACCCGACATGAGCAATGGTTGTTGCAGACCGTTGAGCAGCTGTCCCGTGACGCCGGCATCAAGATGCCCGAGGTAGGCATTTTCCCGGCTTATGAGGCCAACGCATTCGCCACCGGCTGGAACAAGAACGACGCGCTCGTCGCGGTGAGCCAGGGCATGCTGGAACGCTTCTCGTACGACGAAGTGAAAGCGGTGCTGGCCCACGAGATCGGCCACGTGGCCAACGGTGACATGGTCACCCTGGCATTGGTACAAGGGGTAGTGAACACCTTCGTCATGTTCTTTGCGCGAATCATCGGCAACTTTGTCGACAAGGTGATCTTCAAGAACGAAGAAGGCCGCGGTATCGCCTATTACGTGGCGACCATCTTTGCCGAACTGGTACTGGGCTTCCTGGCCAGCGCAATCACCATGTGGTTCTCGCGCAAACGGGAATTCCGTGCAGACGAAGCCGGTGCCCGCCTGGCCGGCACCGGGGCAATGATCGCAGCGCTGCAACACCTGCGCTCCGAACAGGGCCTGCCGGTACACATGCCGGACAGCCTGACCGCATTCGGTATCAACGGCGGCATCAAACAGGGCATGGCTCGCCTGTTCATGAGCCACCCGCCGCTGGAAGAGCGGATCGACGCATTGCGCCGTCGCGGCTGATTCCCGGTAACGCAAAAGGGGCGATTATATCGCCCCTTTTTTTTGACCGTGGTTTATACCCTGGTTAACCGATAAGCGCGCTCTTCAAGGCGAGTGACGCCATCCTGCACAAACTTCCAGCTTTCACCCAGGATGTCCTGCTCCTGCAACACCTCCAGCGTCCACCGCTCACCCAATAGCTTGTGCACTTCCTCGTCAGTCACCGCAAACGGCGGCCCGGCTTTTTGCATCTGCTCGTAATCCAGAGTGATCAACAGCCCCTGGCAACCTGGCCGCAGCAGCGTGTTCAGATGCTCGGCGTACTGCACACGCATCAACGGCGGCAACGCGATCAAGGCGGCGCGGTCATAGAGCGCAGTGCAATCAGCCAACGGCTCAGCGCCCAAGGCAAAAAAATCACCACACCAGATTTCGATCAGACCCGCCTGATATACCTTGAACACCCCCCGCTCGCTGATTCGCGGGGTCAGGTTCTGCTCGCTGAAAAACGCTTCGACCGCCTGCTCCGACAGCTCCACACCCAACACCCGCAACCCTTGGCTGGCCAGCCACATCAAGTCCAGGCTCTTGCCACACAGCGGCACCAGCACCTTGGAGCCTTCAGCGACGGCCAATAGCGGCCAGTGTCGTTGCAGATAAGCGTTGACCTGCGGCAGGTGAAAGCCGATCTGATTGCGCGCCCAGCGTTCCCGCCAAAATTTGGGTTCCATGAATCACCCTGAAAATTCGATCAAAAGGGGTTAAAACTTATATTAGATTTAGATCAATGATCTGATTGAAGATGAGCCATGTTAACGCTCAGGACCCGACTTATGCTCCCTAGCCTGTTTATTTCTCATGGATCTCCCATGCTTGCCCTGCAACCCGGCGCCAGCGGCCCGGCACTCCAACGCCTTGCCGCCGAACTGCCACGGCCGAAGGCGATTGTAGTGGTGTCGGCGCATTGGGAAAGCGACCAGTTGCTGGTCAGCGGCAGCGCTGCCCCGCAAACCTGGCATGACTTCGGCGGTTTCCCACGTGAGCTGTTTGCCGTGCAGTATCCTGCGCCCGGCAACCCGCAATTGGCTGGCCGGATCGTCGAACTGCTGCATGCCGATGGCCTGGATGCGCGCATTGATGAGCGCCGCCCCTTTGACCACGGGACTTGGGTGCCTTTGTCGCTGATGTACCCGGCGGCGGATATCCCGGTGGTCCAGGTGTCCCTGCCCAGCCGCATGGGCCCTGCCCTGCAAACCCGGGTCGGACATGCCCTCGCCGAGCTGCGTGAACAGGGCATCTTGCTGATCGGCTCCGGCAGCATCACCCATAACCTGGGTGAACTGGACTGGCATGCGGGGCCGCAGAGCATCGAACCATGGGCGCGGGACTTCCGTGACTGGGTGGTGGACAAGCTTGCCGCCGACGATGAAGCGGCCTTGCATGATTACCGTCGCCAGGCACCCAATGCGGTACGCAGCCATCCCAGTGATGAACACCTGCTGCCGCTGTACTTTGCGCGCGGCGCCGGAGGGACATTCAGCGTGGCACACCAGGGCTTCACTATGGGAGCACTGGGCATGGACATCTATCGCTTCGGTTAACCGCCGGGCAAAAAAAATCCCCGAACCAGTCGGGGATTTTTTAGGTGCGATCAATCAGCCCAAGGGCGGATCAATCTTCGCGGTAGCGACGCAGTTTGAGCTGCTTGCCGGCAACGCGTGTGTCTTTCAGCTTGGCCAGCAGTTTTTCCAGGCCGTCTTCCGGCAGCTCCACCAGAGAGAAGCTGTCACGCACCTGGATACGACCGATGGCTTCACGTGCCAGGCCACCCTCGTTGAGGATAGCGCCCAGCAGGTTCTTGGCAGCGATACCGTCACGCGCACCCAGCGCGGTACGGCAACGAGCACGGCCTTCAGCCAATGGCACCGGAGCACGACGCTCACGATCACCGCGGTCTGGACGGTCACCGGAACGCTCTGGACGATCGCCACGTGGCGCGCTGTTCGGCACCAGTGGGCGTTCTTTCTCGATGGCTGCCAGGGTCAGGGCCTGACCGTTGGTGGCTTTACGCAGCAGGGCTGCTGCCAGGGCGCGCGGGGTGCAACCGATATCGGCGGTCAGGCGGTCCAGCAGGTCGCCATGGGTCGATTCAGCGTCAGCCACCAGCGGCGACAGGCTGTTGGTCAGCTTCTTGATGCGAGCATCCAGAACTGCCTGGGCATCCGGCAGGCGGACTTCGGCAACTTTCTGACCGGTTACGCGCTCGATGACTTGCAGCATGCGGCGCTCACGTGGAGTCACCAGCAGCAGTGCACGGCCTTCGCGACCCGCACGGCCGGTACGGCCGATACGGTGAACGTAGGACTCCGGATCGTACGGCATGTCAACGTTGAACACGTGAGTGATGCGTGGAACGTCGAGACCACGAGCCGCCACGTCGGTGGCGACAACGATGTCCAGGCGACCATCCTTGAGGGAGTCGATGACGCGCTCACGTTGGTTCTGGGCGATGTCACCGTTCAGCGCAGCGGCCTTGTAGCCTTTGGCTTCCAGGGCACTGGCCAGGTCCAGGGTCGCTTGCTTGGTGCGCACGAACATGATCAGGGCATCGAAGTCTTCGACTTCCAGCAGGCTCAATACAGCCGAGGTCTTCTGGTCAGCGTGAACCAACAGGTGAGCCTGTTCGATCGCGGTAACGGTCTGAGTCTTGGTCTGGATCTTGACGTGCTCAGGGTCGCGCAGGTGGCGTTCGGCAATGGCACGGATCGACTGTGGCAGGGTGGCCGAGAACAGTACGGTCTGACGGGTCGGTGGCAGAGCCTTGAAGATGACTTCCAGGTCATCCATGAAGCCCAGCTTCAGCATTTCGTCAGCTTCGTCGAGAACCAGGTGGTTCACGGTCGACAGGACTTTTTCGTCACGACGCAGGTGGTCGCACAGACGGCCCGGAGTGGCGACAACGATCTGTGCGCCATTACGGATTGCCTTGAGTTGTGGGCCCATGGGCGCGCCGCCGTAAACGGCCACAACGGTTACGCCCGGCATTTGCTTGGCGTAGGTTTCAAAGGCGGTTGCTACTTGCAGCGCCAACTCACGGGTTGGCGCCAGGATCAGGGCTTGCGGTTCGCGCTTGGCAGGATCGATGCATTGCAGGATAGGCAGGGCGAAGGCAGCGGTTTTACCGGTACCGGTTTGCGCCTGGCCAATCATGTCTTTGCCGGCCATGATGATCGGGATCGATTGCTGCTGAATCGCCGAAGGCTCTTCGTAGCCGGTCGCTGCGACGGCTGCAAGAATATTCGGGTTAAGATTAAAAGCGGCGAAGCCGCCGGTTTCCTGGGTCATGGGTCTGCCTCTAAGTGCATCCGCAAAGACCCATGCTCCAAAGCTGCGCATGCCGTGTTGAGACTCAAGAGTCGCCCTGGCTGCTTTGTCGGCGGGGATTTGCGAAAACGAATGAATGAAAAAGATTCGTCAAGGAAGAGTCCGCTGTGCGGACGTGCAGCCGAAGCTGACTTCGGGGAATTGCGCTACCTAAACGCGGCCCGGTTAAAGGCCGGCGCGCACTATACCGGAAATAGCTGAAAAAGGGAGCTTTTTTTATCGCAAAGCACTGATAAACCGTGCTGTATCACAGCCTTTGCAGAGAAGAACGGCAAGGTCTATTTTTCAAAGGCCCGGCCCTGTTGGTCAAAACACTTAAACGGTTCACCTGCCGATTGAGACCCTTTGGTCTGAAACCCTTCCCTACGCCCGAGGGCACCCCGATGAATCAAGCCAGCAGCAGCCGCGTCAGCCGTGCACTCCAGGGCCATGTCCTGCTACTGGGCCTGGACCGGGTGGCCAAACGCAATGCCTTTGACCTCGATCTGCTCAATGCGCTGAGCCTGGCGTATGGCGAATTTGATCGAAATGATGACGCACGGGTGGCGGTGGTATTTGCCCATGGCGACCACTTCACCGCCGGGCTGGACCTGGCCAATGTCAGCGCCGTGATGGCCGGCGGTTGGCAGCCGCCGCTCGGGGGGTGCGATCCCTGGGGAGTGTTCGCCGGCCCCCGCGTGAACAAACCGGTGATCGTCGCGGCCCAGGGCTACTGCCTGACCCTCGGGATCGAATTGATGCTCGCGGCGGATATCAATCTGTGCGCGAGCAACACGCGTTTTGCGCAGATGGAGGTCCAACGCGGGATCTTTCCATTTGGCGGCGCGACACTACGCTTTCATCAAGTCGCCGGCTGGGGCAATGCGATGCGCTGGCTGCTCACCGGCGACGAGTTCGACGCCCATGAAGCCCTGCGCCTGGGGCTGGTGCAGGAGGTGATGGCCAGCGAAGACCTGCTACCGCGCGCCATCGAACTCGCCAACCGGATTGCGCGCCAGGCGCCGCTCGGCGTGCAGGCCACGTTGATGTCGGCACGCATGGCGCGCAATGAGGGCGAGACCGTCGCGGCCGCCGCGCTGCCACCCATGGTGGAGAAGTTGCTCAACAGTGAAGATGCCAAGGAAGGAGTCCGGGCGACGATCGAGAAGCGTCCGGGTGTGTTCAAGGGTATTTGAATTGGCTGGGCCCGCCATCGGGAGCAAGCCCCCTCCCCCATTTGCAATGAGTTCCAAGTGTGGGAGGGGGCTTGCCCCCGATGGCGCCGGCACAGCCAACTAAGTCGCCGGCCGAATCACCTTGATCAGCGACTGCAACGAATAACCCAGGCGCGGCGCCAATGCTTCGGCGCGAGCCGAGAGTGCATCCAGGTCCAGTTCCTGATCCAGTTCGGAAGGCACCAGCAAAATCACATTGCCCTCCTTTACCGGCAGCTCCCAGTAATGCCGGTGGTACAACCCACGCAGCAACGCCGCGCCCAGTGGCTTGCCATCGTCCGTGGCCCATTGGTTGATCACCAGCCAACCGCCAGGGTTGAGTTTCTTCTGGCAGTCTTCCAGGAACGTCCAGGCCAGGTGCCCGACACCCGGGCCGACATCGGTGTACAGGTCGACGAAAATCAGGTCGGCCGACTCGGCACTGCCAAGCAATTGCAGGGCGTCGCCAATGCGGATGTACAACCGCGGGTCATCGTCCAACCCCAGGTATTCAATCGCCAGGCGCGGCACATCCGGGCGCAGCTCAATGGCTTCGACGTCTTCCAGCGGCAGGAACTTGAGGCACGCCTGGGTCAGCGTACCGGCGCCCAGGCCGAGAAACAGCGCACTCTCCGGCTGTTCATGGCACAACGCACCAATGAGCATGGCACGGGTATAGTCGTACTCCAGCCAGCTCGGGTCGGCGGTGAATACGCAGCTTTGCTCGATGGCATCACCAAATTCGAGAAACCGGTAATCGGCCACTTCGAGCACGCGGATTATGCCGAAATCATCATGGACTTCGGCCAACAGGTGCTCGACACGCTCCTCGCTCATCACGACTCCTAATGGGTTTGCCGCTCGGCAAAGGCGCGATTGTCGGCCAAGCGGCAGCAGCAGGTCACGCACTAATTGCTGATAACATCCGCTCTACCGACAACCCAACCAACGAGTTCATGATGAGCCAACCCTGGAGTCCCGACAGCTGGCGCACAATGCCGATCCAGCAACAACCCCAGTACCCGGATGCAGCCCACTTGCTGCAAGTGGAACAAAACCTGGCGAGCTACCCGCCGCTGGTATTTGCCGGGGAAGCCCGTGAACTGCGCCGTCAGTTCGCCGAAGTGACCCAGGGCCGCGCCTTCCTGTTGCAAGGCGGCGACTGCGCCGAGAGCTTTGCCGAGTTTTCCGCCGCCAAAATCCGCGACACCTTCAAGGTGCTGCTACAGATGGCAATCGTGATGACCTTTGCCGCCGGCTGCCCCGTGGTGAAGGTCGGGCGCATGGCCGGCCAGTTCGCCAAGCCGCGTTCGGCCAACGATGAAACCATCGACGGCATCACCCTGCCCGCGTACCGCGGCGATATCGTCAACGGGATCGGCTTCGACGAAAAAAGCCGCGTGCCGGACCCCGACCGTCTGTTGCAGTCCTATCACCAGTCCACGGCCACCTTGAACCTGCTGCGCGCCTTCGCCCAGGGCGGGTTCGCCGACCTGCACCAGGTACACAAGTGGAACCTGGACTTCATCGCCAACTCCGCCCTGGCCGAGAAATACAGCCAGTTGGCCGACCGCATCGATGAAACCCTGGCCTTCATGCGCGCCTGCGGCATGGACAGCTCGCCGCAATTGCGCGAAACCAGCTTCTTCACCGCCCACGAAGCGCTGCTGCTCAACTACGAACAAGCCTTCGTACGCCGCGACAGCCTGACCAACGACTATTACGATTGTTCGGCCCACATGCTGTGGATCGGCGACCGCACCCGTCAATTGGACGGCGCCCATGTCGAATTCCTGCGCGGGGTGAACAACCCGATCGGGGTCAAGGTCGGCCCGAGCATGAACCCGGACGACCTGATCCGCTTGATCGATATCCTCAACCCGGACAACGACCCCGGCCGCCTCAACCTGATTGCCCGCATGGGCGCCAACAAGGTCGGTGATCATCTGCCTGACCTGATTCGCGCCGTGCAGCGCGAAGGCAAGCAGGTGCTGTGGAGCTCCGACCCGATGCACGGCAACACCATCAAGGCCAGCAGCGGCTACAAGACCCGCGACTTTGCGCAGATCCTCAGTGAAGTGAAGGAGTTTTTCCAGGTTCACCAGGCCGAAGGCAGTTATGCCGGCGGGATTCATATCGAAATGACCGGGCAGAACGTCACCGAATGCATCGGCGGTGCACGACCGATCACCGAAGATGGTTTGTCGGATCGTTATCACACCCACTGCGACCCGCGGATGAATGCCGATCAGTCGCTGGAGCTGGCGTTTTTGATTGCTGAAACATTGAAGCAGGTCAAGCGCTGAGGTTTGAGCCGCCTGCACTGACGCCATCGCGAGCAAGCCCGCTGCCACATTTGCCCACGTACTTCCTTTGGAACGCGGTCGAGTGTGGGAGCGGGCTTGCTCGCGAAGAGGCCCTAAAGACCACCCTCCCCATAAAGCATCGCTCGCCGCAAGCGGTCGGCACTCGGTCTCTGGCAATTGAGCTGCACCTGCTCCAGCCCGAGCCAGTCGGCCATCTGGCGCAAATTAAGCGCCAGCGCCAACATCCCCTGCTCATCCAAGCCCGGCTCTTGCTCGTGCACCGCATGCACAGCCAACTGACCGTTAGCGCGCTCGGCGCGCAGATCCACGCGCGCCGCTATCCGCTCGTGATGCAGAAACGGCAGCACGTAGTAGCCATATACGCGCTTGTCTTGCGGGGTGTAGATCTCCAGTCGATAACGGAAATCAAACAATCGCTCGGTACGGCTGCGCTCCCAGATCAGCGAATCGAAGGGCGACAGCAATGCACTGGCCGCCACCTTGCGCGGCACTTTCGGCTCGGGCAGGCAATACGCCGCAGCCTTCCAGCCTTGTACGCGGCAGGTCAGCAACTGCCCTTCTTCAACCAACTCCGCCAGGCGCTTGCGACTGTCGGCAGGGTCCAGGCGAAAGTAGTCGCGCAAGTCCTTTTCAGTGGCCACCCCCAACGCCGTCGCGCTGTGCAACAACAAGCTGCGCTGGGCTTGCGCCTCGTCCACCGAGGCGCGGAGCATTTCGCTGGGGATCACCCGCTCCGGCAAATCGTAGAGCCGCTCAAAACCACGCCGCCCCGCAACCGTGACCAGGCCTGCGGCAAACAGCCATTCCAGCGCGTGTTTTTCCTCACTCCAGTCCCACCAGGGCCCAGCGCGCTCCTCGCGGGTCGACAAACTGCCCGCCCCCAACGCGCCTCGTTGCTCGACGGTGCGCAGGACGCGCTGGATAGTGGCCTGCTGCTCGCGCCCGAAACGCGCCATCTGCGCATAGATACCCTGCCCCTGCCTGGCCCGCTCCATGCGCCAGCGCAGCAACGGGTACAGCGCCATAGGCAGCAACGATGCTTCATGCCCCCAGTATTCGAATAGCGAACGATGGCGCCCCTGGCTCCAGGCGGCCTGCTCAAGTATCGATGGCGAGTAATTGCCCAGACGGGAAAACAGCGGCAGGTAATGGGAGCGCACCAGCGCGTTGACCGAATCGATCTGCAACACACCCAGACGTTCGATCAAGCGGTTGAGGTGTCTTGCCTTGATCAGGGCTGGCGCCTGGCGCCCGGAAAAACCCTGGGCAGCCAGCGCCATGCGTCGAGCTTGCTTGAGTGAGAAAGACAGGTCGACGGGCATGGGAATCTCCATGGGAACTCGCCCACCACCCTACTGCATCCTGGCTCACTTTCGCAGGGGGTCCTGCCAAAAGTGCAAGTGCCGCTCCTGCTCCACATCGGCACGATTGAGCCCGATGTCCTTGAGCGCGTCGTCACTCAGGCTCGCCAGCATCTGACGCTCGTGATACAGCGTCTGCCAGCGCGCCAGGGCATGCAACAGCCCGGAAAACGGACGCTTCGCCATCAACACAAAACCGGTTTGACCTTTCATCTTTTCGCCCTCCTGTGGGGATGACGAAAGTGTGTGCCAGGCACTATGATCAATCCAACGAATGTTTCTTATGCAATACATCTCGGAGATTGATCAATTGTCCAGTTTCCCAAGTATCGACACCGAGGTGCTGCGCACCTTCGTCGCCATCGCCGACCAAGGCGGTTTCACGCGGGCTGGAGAGCTGGTCAACCGAACGCAGTCGGCGGTGAGCATGCAGATGAAGCGCCTGGAGGACGACGTCCTACAGCGCAAGCTGTTCGAACGCGACGGTCGCCAGGTGCGGCTGACTCCCGAAGGCCAGGTACTGCTGGGCTATGCCCGGCGCATCCTGAAATTGCACAGCGAAGTGTTCAACACCCTGCGTGAACCGCATATGGTGGGGCTGGTGCGCATCGGCACACCGGACGATTACGTGATGCGCTTCCTGCCGGGCATTCTCAAGCAGTTCTCCAAGGCGTATCCGCTGATTCAAATCGAGATGCACTGCGAATCGTCAACGGTGCTGATGCAGCGACGTGACCTCGCATTGACTGTGGTCAGCCGCGAACCTGGCAACGAAATCGGCGAGTTGTTGCGTACGGAGCGCATGGTATGGGCGGCATCACCCTGCTTCTGCGTAGACGAGCACGAAGCCCTGCCGCTGGCGATGTCTGGCGCGGATTGCCTCTACACGCAATGGGCGCGCTCCGCGCTGGATGCGGCCGGACGGGATTATCGCCTGGCCTACCACAGCTCCAACGTGGCGGCGATCCAGGCGGTGGTCAATGCTGGCCTGGCGGTCATGGTCAGCATGGAAAGCCTGGTGACCGACGACCTGCGCATACTGGGCAAGGACGAGGGTCTCCCGCCATTGCCCTCGATGAATCTGCACCTGCTGCGCAACCCGCAGATGACCTCGCCCATCACCGAATGCCTGGCAGCGTACATCCTCGAAGGCTTCAAACCTTAAAGGTCAGCATCACCGCGCACACCACGAGGAACGCGCAGAACAGGCCACGCAGCACACGTTCCGGCAGTGCATGGGCGACCTTCACGCCCCAACTGATACTGAGCAGGCCGCCGATTGCCAAGGGGATGCCGATCATCCAATCCACTTGGTGGTGCCAGGCATAGGTCACCAGGGTCACGCCGGTGCTGGGCAGCGCCAAGGCCAGCGACAAACCTTGCGCGACCACCTGAGTGGTGCCGAACAGGCTGGTCAGCACCGGCGTGGCAACCACCGCGCCACCGACCCCAAACAACCCGCCCATGGAGCCTGAGACCGCACCGAGCACCCCCAGCCACGGCCAGGAATAACGCATCTGTGCAGTCGGCGGCGCATTGCGGGAGAACATGCGCAACAGGTTGTACGCCGAGAGCGTCAGCAAGAACGCGATAAACCCCACGCGCATGGCGCCGGCATCCAGGCCTACCGCCCAGATCGAACCGAGCCAGGCGAAGCTGAAGCCCATGACGCCCAAGGGCACTGCATGGCGTAATTCGATGCGATTGCGCTGGTGGTAGCGCCACAGAGCCAGCATCACGTTGGGCACCACCATCACCAACGCCGTACCTTGGGCGATCTGCTGATCCAGGCCGAACAACACGCCCAGCACCGGAATCGCAATCAGCCCGCCACCAATGCCGAACAGGCCGCCCAACGTGCCGAGGGCCGCACCCAGTAGCCCATACATCACAAAATCCAACACCGCCATCACTCCACACTTCCGGTCTGTGCATGCTACGCAGTCGGCCCTGGCGCGGAAACGCACAGCAACGCACAATGGCTTTGCCAATTTCGCATAAGCGCTCAGTGATGAATCCCAATACCCTCACCGACCAACTGAGCCTGTTTCTGGATGTATTGGAGACGGGCAGTTTTTCCGCCGCAGCACGCCGCCATCCCCTGACGCCCTCGGCGGTCGCCCGACGTATCGACAGCCTGGAAAGCTCTGTGGGCAGCCGCCTGTTCCTGCGCAGCACCCACGCGGTGGTGCCCACGCCGGCAGGCTTGGCCTTTGCCGAGCGGGCGCGCCGGATCGTCGGTGAGTTGCAATTGGCCCGGGCTGAAGCGGCGTCCTTGAGCCATGCGCCGGAAGGCCTGATTCGTGTGGATGCGCCGGCGGCCTTCGGGCGGCGGCACCTGGCCCCGGTGATTGCGGATTTTTTGAATGTATATCCCGGGCTGGATGTGCACCTGCACCTGATCGACAGTTTTGTCGATATGCAGGGTGCGCACTTGGGCAAGGTCGACCTGGTACTGCGCGCCGGGCATATCGTCGACACCCGCCTGATCGCCACTCCTCTGGCCAGCATCGTACGTATCGCCTGCGCCAGCCCGGCCTATCTGAAAGCGCGGGGTACGCCCACCCACCCCCGGGAGCTGAGCGAGCACGACGGCCTCGACTGGGACGGCCTGGCGCCGATGTTCGCCTGGCGCTTCGAGCTGGACGGGCGCCGCGCCACCTATCGCCCGCAGCGCATCCGCATGAGTGCCAATAATGCCGAAGCCCTGCTGTCCGGCGCGTTGGCCGGGCTGGGGATTGCCCACCTGCCCACTTGGCTGGCCAGTGAATACCTGGTCCGTGGCGAGTTGCTGCCCCTGTTCTGCGAAAACGGCCTGCCCAGCCCGGAAACCGCCGGGATCTATGCGCTGCGCCTGGAGCAACAGGCCAATGCGCGCAGCCGGTTGTTGCTCGAGTACCTCAAATCCCGCTTCAGCCCGGTGCCGCCTTGGGATCTGGCACTGCAAAACGGTCTGGTTTGACCGCCGGGATAGAATTACCTGGCGCATTAAACATTTGCCCGCTAGATTCCAGGCAATACCCGCTTTCGAGACACCGCCATGAGCAAAAACCCTGACCCTTGCCAATCCCTGATGCTGGACAATCAGCTTTGCTTCGCCCTGCACTCCACCTCGTTGCTGATGACCAAGGTCTATAAGCCACTGCTGCAAGCCCTCGGCCTGACCTATCCGCAATACCTGGCCATGATGGTGCTGTGGGAAGAGGACGGTTTGACCGTCGGCGAAATCAGCAACCGCCTGCTGACCGACCCGGGCTCGCTCACCCCGCTGCTCAAGCGCTTGGAAGCCGAGGGCCTGCTCAGTCGCACCCGCAACCGCGAGGATGAGCGGGTGGTGGTCGTGGAACTGACGGACAGCGGCCGCGCCCTGCAGGATAAAGCCATGGGGATTCCCCAGTGCATCCTCGGCGCCAGTGGTTTGGAGCTGGAGCAGTTGCGCAAGCTGCAGGCTGACCTGGTTGCCTTGCGCAGCAACCTGCAAAGCTCAATCTAATCGCGGTGAAGCTCTAAAATGTGGGAGGGGGTTTGCTCCCGATTGCGGCGTGTCAGCTATTGATAAGCTGGCTGATCCACCGCAATCGGGAGCAAGCCCCCTCCCACACTGGTTGGTGGTAGGGCATAAAAATTTATAAATTTATCTTGCGCACTAAACATTAGCGCTATACATTCGTCTCACCAACTACTTAGCGCGCAAACAGTTAGCGCTAACAACAAAGAGGAAACGCCATGCAAACGCTCTATACCGCAGTAGCTACCGCCACCGGCGGCCGTGATGGTCGTGCCGTCTCCAGCGACAACATCCTTGATGTCAAACTCTCCACTCCCAAAGAATTGGGCGGTGCTGGCGGCCAAGCCACCAACCCTGAGCAACTGTTCGCCGCCGGTTACTCGGCCTGCTTTATCGGCGCGCTGAAATTCGTCGCCAGCCAGACCAAGCGCAAGGTTCCGGATAACGCGTCGATCACCGCCCACGTCGGCATCGGTCAAATCCCCGGTGGTTTCGGCTTGGACATCGACCTGCACATCAGCCTGCCGGGCCTGGCCCAGGACGATGCGCAAAGCCTGGTCGACGCCGCGCACCAAGTGTGCCCGTATTCCAACGCCACTCGCGGCAACGTCGACGTACGCCTGCACGTAACCGTCTGATTTATAGACGCCCACAAAAAACCCGACTCAAAGTCGGGTTTTTTTCGTATCGAGGTAGCCAGAATTACTTCTTGGCGCGACCTTTGTACGAACCACCTTCACGGGTGTCGATCTCGATCATGTCGTCGATTTCGATGAAATCAGCTACTTGCAGTTCGGTGCCGTTAGCCAGCTTGGCAGGCTTCATTACCTTGCCCGAAGTGTCGCCGCGAGCGGAACCTTCGGTGTAGGCAACCTTACGCACGATAGTGGTCGGCAGCTCTACGGAAACCAGGCGCTCTTCGAAGAAGATCGCTTCGCAAACGTCGGTCATGCCTTCTTCGATGAACGGCAGAACGGCTTCGATATCTTCAGCGTTCAGCTCGTACATGGTGTAGTCGGTGGTGTCCATGAACGTGTAGGTGTCGCCGCTGATGAAGGACAGGGTCGCTTCTTTGCGGTCGAGGATCACGTCGTCCAGCTTGTCGTCGGCACTGTAGACAGTTTCAGTCTTGTAACCGGTCAGCAGGTTCTTCAGCTTGGTCTTCATGATCGCGCTGTTACGACCCGACTTGGTGAACTCAGCTTTCTGAACCAACCAAGGGTCGTTGTCGATACGGATCACGGTACCGGGTTTCAGTTCTTTACCAGTTTTCATTGCAGATATCCGAAATTTGGATGGGATTTACAAAATTCAAGGTGGCGTATCATATCCAACTTTCATAAAACTGTACCAGCGCCGTCGCAAGATCGGCCTGCAAGCCCTGTTCCAGACACCATGTTTGCGCGTGCTGGTTCACCTCCGGCCAGTGCTCCAGCAACATTTTCCACGACTGTGCCATATCGCCATCAGCGTTCCAGGCTTGCCAAAGTGTGACTACGGCAGCACTGACTGCCGGTGACAAGGCGGCGGTGTACAACTGCAGGAAGGCGTCGAGTTTATCCAGGTGGATATCTTCATCCTGGCGATAAATGTGCCAAAGCATTGGCCGCCCCGCCCACTGCGCCCGCACGAACGAGTCTTCGCCGCGCACCGCGTTGAAGTCGCAGCACCACAGCAAGCGGTCATATTGTTCCTGGCGCACGAACGGCAACACCTGCACGGTCAGGGCCGCGCGCTGATGAATATCACCTGCTGCCAGGCCCTCCACCCCCAGCCAACGTTGCACATCGCCGAGGATGCGGCCCTCCGGCACCAATAGATGAGTGGCACGCCCGTCCGTCGCCAACACGTCCAGCCAACTGGCCAACCCAGCATTTTCATAGGCAAACAGCGAGATCAATCGCGCATCAGTTGCCGGAAACACTCCCAGGGTCTGCAGGAATTGTCGTTGCGCCGGCACATCTTGTTGAAAAGCCTGGCGCTGCTCCAGCAACCCTGCCTCGCGCAAAAGACCGCCTGTGCCCGGGCGAAAACCGGGGAAGAAGAAATACTTCTGCACGCCCTTGAACTTCACCGACGGCAGGCGATGGCAACCCACCACCCACTCTTCGGCACTGAGGTAATCCAGGTTCATCCACAGCGGAACGCGTTCGCGCTCGGCCATGGCTTCCATGTAGGCCGGCGGCAATTGGCAGGCAAAAGCGGCGATCACGACATCGGCAGATGGGGCGCCGGGCCAGTCGGCCGGCCAGTGGCGCACCTCGACGCCGTCCTGCCATTGCTGCGGCGACCGCACATCAATCTCAGGGCACATGCGCTCGAAGGCCCGCAGATCATCAACCCACAAACACACTTCGCACCCATGCTCCACCACCAGTTGCCGGGCCAGGCGCCAGGTCACGCCGATGTCGCCGTAGTTGTCGACAACACTGCAAAAAATATCCCAGCGGGCTTTCATTCCGGGCTCCAACGATCAAAGGCTCGATTGTCCGCATAAATGCGCCAATGCAGAAGGCTTGATCGCGATTATTCTGCACAGTGGCTGTGCGACAATCGTCGCCACGCCATCAATGCCCGCCAGGAGGCCATCATGTCTGATCGTTCGCTGCCACTGTTCAAGCTCAGTGTCGCCATCGCGTTTGGTGTATGGCTGGGGTTTGTCGCCATCGTGCTGACGAGCTGGCTCGCGTCGCGCTATGTGTTCCCGCAGAGCCTAGCGCCGGTCGCCCAGGCCGTTCAACAATTAGGCAAACCTGCCGTCGTCACACCCGAGCCGCCGAACCGTATGTTCGAGCAATACACCGACAACCTGCGCAAACAGGAACAGCAGCAATCCCTGGACCAGGCCCGCAACAATGTGCGCAACCTGAACAACCCCAAATGCCAGTTCTGGTTGCAGCAAGATCAGAACGCTCCCAATGAAAAGAGCCGGGCCAATGTCCTGCAATTTTGCGAATGACCCCACTGCCCATGAATAAACATGCCGTCCACTCGTTGATCCTGGAAAAACTCAGCGTCGACCTCGACATTGCCCAGCGCGCCGCGCAGACCGCCTACGAAACTGCGACCCACGAAGAAAACATCGCAGAAAACAAATACGACACCCTCGGGCTGGAGGCCTCCTACCTGGCAGCCGGCCAGGCCAGGCGCGTCGAGGAAATCAAGCAAGCGCTGTCGCTGTGCCAGAACCTGCCACTGCGGGCCTATGACGATCAGCGTGGCATTGAAATCGGCGCCTTATTAGGCCTGGAAGACGAGAATGGCCGCCAGCAATGGCTGTTCCTGGCACCGGATGGGGCAGGCTTGAAGGTGGATGTGGTGGGGCAGCCGGTGACCGTCATCACCCCGCGATCGCCCTTGGGCAAAAGCCTGCTGGGCAAGTTCGAAGGGGATGAGGTGGAGATTCTGGTGGCGGGCGCTCGGCAACACTTTACGGTTACCGAGGCCAAATGACGGTCTCAGTGAACCGGTAACTCCACGCCCTCGAACAGTTCTTCCAGTTCTTGCTTGTTGTGGCACTGGATCGCCTTGGCCATGACCTCGCGAGTCAGGTGCGGCGCGAACTTCTCGATGAAGTCGCACATGAAGCCACGCAGGAACGTGCCACGACGGAAGCCGATCTTGGTCACGCTGGACTCGAACAACTCGCTGGCATCGAGAACCACCAGGTCCTTGTCGAGGCTGGTATCGACCGCCATCTTGGCGACGATGCCCACGCCCAGGCCCAGGCGTACATAGGTCTTGATCACGTCGGCGTCGGCCGCGGTGAACACCACTTTGGGCGTAAGGCCACGGTGGCTGAAGGCTTCGTCGAGCTTGGAGCGGCCGGTAAAACCAAACACGTAGGTGACGATCGGGTATTCGGCCAGGGCTTCCAGGGTCAGCTTCGGCAGCTTGGCCAGCGGGTGGCCCTGAGGCACGACCACGCAGCGGTTCCAGCGGTAGCAAGGCATCATCACCAGGTCACCGAACAGCTCCAGGGCTTCGGTGGCGATAGCGAAATCAACGGTGCCATCAGCCGCCATTTCGGCGATCTGCATCGGCGACCCCTGGTGCATGTGCAGGGCGACATCGGGGTATTGCTTGATGAAATCGCGGATCACCGGCGGCAGTGCGTACCGCGCCTGGGTGTGGGTAGTGGCGATCGACAGGGTGCCTTTCTTCTCGTTGGAGAATTCCTGGGCAATCTGCTTGATGCTTTCGACCTTGCGCAAGATCTCGCCGGCGGTGGTGATGATGCGTTCACCAGCCGGAGTCACGCGGGTCAGATGTTTGCCGCTGCGCGCGAACACTTCGACGCCCAGCTCGTCTTCGAGCAGGCGGATCTGCTTGCTGATACCGGGTTGCGAGGTGTAGAGGCTTTGAGCAGTAGCGGAAACGTTGAGGTCGTGGTGCGCCACTTCCCAGATGTAGCGCAGTTGTTGAAGCTTCATATGTATCCCTCAAAGCAGATAGACGCCACGGGTATCAGCGACGGTATATAACTATATTAAAGGACAGATCGATAAATCTAGAACTTTTTATCATTCTTTACCGATCAAATATCATCGTTGCGGCGACGCTGCAACGATGGCACCAGGTAAACCGGCACTGTCGACAACTGCAGCACCCTTGCGGCGGTTCGCCCAAGGGGTGTGGCCGCTGCGGTTGCATCGCTGTGACTCCCTACGATCAACAGATCAACGGAAAGTTTACGCAACTGGTCGAGAATCACCTCGCAAGGATCCCCCTGAATCACTCGAACCGATTGAATCAATTTCAGGTCTTGCTCCCCTTCCCCCAACTCCTCACGAAAACTGTCCAGCACCCGTTGCTCGATCGTCGCCATGACCGTGTTCACTCCCTGAAGCTGCCACTCACTCAACGCCCGCTCATCAAGGTAGCTCTGCAACACCGATTCGGCGAACAGCCCCATGGGTTCGACCACGTGAACCACATGCAGATCGGCATTGAACGTTCGGGCCAGTGCCAGCGCATGTTGCATCACATAAGGCGCATAGAGACCGAGGTCCGTGGCGTACAGCATCGAACGAATCATAGAACCTCCTGGGCAGCCAGGATGGCGGAGATTGAATGAGCTTAGCAGCGCCCGGGGCAGTTCGGCTCAGCTCTCGGTCTGGATTTTCAACTCATTGCTGATGCCATGGGGCACGTGCCCGGTGGCGACGACCTCCCTGGCCCTCTCACAGTGACCGGCCTGGTCATCGAAAAACACATCGGCGGCGAAAGCCTCCAGAAATGCGGACTTATCCAGGCCGCCTAGGAACAATGACTCGTCGAGGCGAATGTCCCATTCGCGCAACGTGCGGATCACCCGCTCATGGGAAGGCGCCGAGCGCGCCGTGACCAGCGCGGTGCGGATCGGGCACGCTTCATCGACAAACTCGCGCTGCAACAAGTTGAGAGCCGCCAGGAAACCTTTGAACGGACCTCCGTGCAAAGGCTGGCGCGCCGACTCCCGCTCGTTGGCCTGAAACGCTGCCAAGCCGCCAGCCTGGTACACACGCTCGGACTCGTCGGAGAACAGCACGGCATCACCGTCGAATGCGATGCGCAATTCCTCGCTCGACGCTCGACGCGCGCCGCCCGACAGGATGGTCGCCGCCGCAAACCCGGCGTCGAGGGCACTGCGCACATCGTCGGCATGGGTGGAAAGAAACAGATGGCAACCAAAGGCAGCCAAGTAGGGATACGGACTACGTCCACCTACGAAAGCGGCGCGGGAAATATCCAAGCCGTAATGCTGAATAGAGTTGAATACGCGCAGGCCGGTGTCAGCACTGTTGCGCGACACCAGCACCACCTCGACCCGCGCACGGCCCAAGCTGGCGTTGAGGCTCAGCAGCTTTTTGACCAGCGGGAAGGCATCGCCGGGTTCAAGGGTTTCTTCCTCGTGCTCGATTTGATACTTGCGGTAAGCCTCCACGCCTTCGGCGAGGTAGACCTTGTGGCTGTCACTCAGGTTGAACAGCGCCCGTGAAGAAATCGCCAGCACCAGTTTGTCGCCCAATCCTTTTGCCATGGTGTTTCCCCCCGAATCAGCGATTGTGCCGATCGATAAAACTCAAGGCTTGATACAACGCCTGGATTCGTGGCAACTCGCAACCCGCGGCCTTTGCCGCCGCCAGCGGCCGGGCATAGATCGCCGCCAGTTCCAGCGGGCGCTTGTGCACATGGTCGTGGTACATGCTGGGCAGATAGTCATCCATGGTTTCGGTCATCGCAAACATCTGGTCGGCGTAACTCGCCGCAATGTCATGCCCGCAAGCACGGGCACCCTGCACCACTTCGGCCATCAACGCCTGGATCAATTCGCGGCTGGATTGATCCGCCATCAACGCCGTGGTGCCGGTGCCCAACAACACGGAAAGGCCGTTATAGGGAACGTTCCATACCAGCTTATGCCAACGCGCCTGGTGCACGTCGGCCATGGCCTGGGACTCGATGCCGGCCTGATGAAACAGCGCGGCGCCCTCTTCGACGATGGCCTTCCGGCCGGCTTCATCGTCGGCGGCACCGCCACTGTGATAACCCAGGTTGACCCGGCCCAATGCCTGATGCTCGACGACACCAGGGCCGGAGCGATGTACGCCGATGTAGCACAGGCCGCCAAGCAGGTGCAGCGACGGCGGCAGGTGCTCGCGCAAACTGTCTTCGACATCGAGACCATTTTGCAGCAGCACAATCCTGGCATCCGGCGCCGCAACCTGCGCGAGCGTGGGCGCCAAGTCCACATTGCCGGTGGACTTGGTCCCCACCAGCAACCAATCGCACGCAGGCATATCGGCAGCGCGGGCGTAGGCCTGGACCGCAGACAGATGCAATTTGCCATGCACCTTGCTGTTGAGGTGCAAGCCATGCTCGCTGACGGCGGCGTATTCACTGCGCAACAAGAAGTGCACATCGAAGCCGGCGCGCGCCAGCATCAGGCCGTAGTAGCCACCGATGGCGCCGGTACCAATGATGCCAATGCGTGGGGAAGGCTGTGCAACTGCGGTCATGGCAAATCCTCTGGAGTACGGGTAAGGGCTTGTTTTACTGCATCGCAAACGGCATCACGCGTAAGACGCGTCTGTATCTGCCCCAGGAACTGACCCTCGCACACCACGAATAACGCGGGCAAATGAAAGATCTGGTAGCGCTCGACGGCGCCGCCGTTGTGGCCAGCGTCCACCCAGCAAACGCGCTCCACCGGCAAGTGCCAACCGGGCAACTGCTGACGTGCGAAGCGGCAGCTGGAACAACCGACGCTGGTGAACACCACCAATGAAATACCTGGCAAACCCAGCAATTGCTGGTCAATATCCAGGTCGGTCAATTCCAGTTCCTTCACTATACTGCTGCCACTGCCGTCAACGGGACGGCGCTCGGAGTCCGTGTACATGGGTCGTTTTTTACCTCACCCTGATGATGTCGCTGTCGAGTTGATCCAACGTCCCTCTCCCACCATGCCCCGCCAACGCCTGCACACTATCGGCCTGGGCGGTGTCGCGTGCAATTATCCGCGTGCCTGGCGCCAGGGCACGGCGGTGGATCTGCGGATCCCGTCGCTGGGCGCGAGTGCCCGCTATCCAGGCTACGTGGCGTGGTGCCGCAAAGTCGAAAAGGGCTACCGTATCGGTATCTCGTTTACTGATGAGCACGCCTTGTTCGGTGCGCGGATGGGCGAACAAGTGTGCCAGATCGAGCGCTACTGCCGCTTGCACGAAGACGCCGAGCCGACACCTGCGCAGCACGAAGCCATGGCCCACGAGTGGGTTGCGCGCCATGCCGTCGAATTCTCCCATGAGGCTTTTGTGCAGCCTGTGCTGGATTAAAGCGGAGTTTGCCCATTGTCGCGGGCCGGTGATACGCGCTAAGGTTCCTTCCCCCTGCATTCAAATCATGCTGTGCTCCGCCGCACGGGGATGGCTGGCGGCCGGCACCGTGACCCTGACGAGTAACACGATGGCTGATTTACCGATCAACGACCTTAACGTCGAATCCAACGAGACCCTGATCACGCCCGATCAGCTCAAACGCGAAATCCCCCTGAGCGACGCTGCGTTGCAGACCGTCACCAAGGGCCGCGAAGTCATCCGTGACATTCTCGACGGTACCGACCTCCGCCTGTTCGTGGTGATCGGCCCTTGCTCGATCCACGACCTCAAGGCTGCCCACGAGTACGCCGAGCGCCTCAAGGTGCTGGCGGCCGAAGTGTCCGATACCCTGTATCTGGTGATGCGGGTCTATTTCGAGAAGCCGCGCACTACAGTCGGCTGGAAAGGCTTGATCAACGATCCTTACCTGGATGACTCGTTCAAGATCCAGGACGGCTTGCACATCGGTCGCCAGTTGCTGCTGGACCTGGCTGAGATGGGCCTGCCCACCGCCACCGAAGCCCTCGACCCGATCTCGCCGCAATACCTGCAGGACCTGATCAGCTGGTCGGCCATCGGCGCGCGTACCACCGAGTCCCAGACCCACCGCGAAATGGCGTCCGGCCTATCCTCGGCCGTGGGCTTCAAGAACGGCACCGACGGCGGCCTGACGGTCGCGATCAACGCGCTGCAGTCGGTCTCCAGCCCCCACCGTTTCCTGGGCATCAACCAGGAAGGCGGCGTGTCCATCGTGACCACCAAGGGCAACGCCTACGGTCACGTGGTATTGCGCGGCGGCAACGGCAAGCCCAACTATGATTCGGTCAGCGTCGCGCTGTGCGAACAGGCGCTGAACAAGGCCAAGATCAAGCCGAACATCATGGTCGACTGCAGCCACGCCAACTCCAACAAGGACCCGGCGCTGCAACCGCTGGTGATGGAAAACGTCGCCAACCAGATCCTTGAAGGCAACCAGTCGATCATCGGCCTGATGGTCGAAAGTCACCTGAACTGGGGTTGCCAGGCGATTCCAAAAGACCTCGCCGACCTGCAGTACGGCGTGTCGATCACCGATGCCTGCATCGACTGGTCCGCTACCGAGACCACCTTGCGCAGCATGCACGCCAAGCTCAAGGACGTATTGCCTAAACGCAAACGCACCTGACACTGCATGACGCACACAAAAACGCCGGGCTGAGCCCGGCGTTTTTCATGGTGCGGTTTTAGGGTTCACAGCTTCGCGGCATGGCGCTGGTGGCGCTCCATGTAGCGCTCTACGTAAGAGCACGAAGGGATCACCGTGTAGCCGGCCTCTTCGGCGAACTTCAGCGCCTCTTCGGTCAACGCGGCAGCGATGCCACGGCCGCGCAATGCGTTGGGCACGAAGGTGCGATAGATATCCAGGGTCTGCTTTCCGAGGTCCATGTAGGTCAGATAGGCACGATGACCGTCCACATTGGTCTCGAACTGATGACCAGCCTGGTCATGGTGGATGGACAACGCCTCGCTCATCACTACTCCTCGCGGGTCTGCAATTGCGACCCCTACCTTACCGATGTTTTTCCGGCGAAGGAACATCTACGCCACCCCGTGCCGGTTTCGACAACGAGAAACCCATAGCGCTCACAACCAGCACGTAGGGAGATAGTAGGCACCATTGCGGCAATTGCTCAAGCGCACACGTCATCCCTTGCTGCTGGTGGATATAGAAAGGGCCTCGATCAACCAATGATCGAAAGCCTGAACATTGCCGGCAGTTGAAGCTTGAGACGAACAGGCGCTCTTAAAGTCACCTCTACATGCGCAAAAGATGTGAGGCGGGTTAAAGGCAACCTGTACAAAAGTGTCACCCTGTATATATATATTCACACCTGTTCACTTGGCTTAACACATGCGGGCTGTAGCTTTCAGCCTGGATCCAATCTCCATCGCGATGGAGAGAATTGGATAGTTTTTATGCAGATGTCAAAAAGATTAGCCAAAATAGATGCAGCTCAAGATTTTTTTTTGCTTCTTGCGCTACGTCAGTTTACTTACTACAAGTAATGGGTAGTATGTACGCCGGCTATCAGCTCACTCTGAGAAAGTAGCCATTTAATAGAAAGTCCTTGAAGGGGAACACGATGAACAACGTTCTGAAATTCTCTGCTCTGGCTCTGGCCGCAGTTCTGGCTACCGGTTGCAGCAGCGTCTCCAAAGAAACCGAAGCTCGTCTGACTGCTACTGAAGACGCAGCAGCTCGCTCCCAGGCTCGTGCAGACGAAGCCTATCGTAAAGCTGATGAAGCTCTGGCTGCTGCTCAAAAAGCACAACAGACTGCTGACGAAGCTAACGAGCGCGCTCTGCGCATGCTTGAAAAAGCAAGCCGCAAGTAATAATCCTTCGGGGTTGTTATCAAGCCGATCCATTCTTGGGTCGGCTTTTTTATTGCCTGGGATTCAGCCCAAAACCTGCGGCAATAAAAAACCCGCCACGACCCAAGGCCATGGCGGGCTTGTCCAGAGGCTTACTGCTGCAAGTCAACCGGCGCGCTGGAAGCGACCGGGACGGCACCCGGTACGCCGATTTCAGTCGGCAGGCCATCTTCGGCGGCGACCACGTCCCGCACCTGATCCCAGTTGACCCGCAGGTTGTTGGCCAAGTCTTCGCGCTTGAGCAAGGCATTGATGACCGCAGTGTGCTTGTCGACCACTGATGGCGTGCCATCGTCGTTCAGCGGCGTGTGCGCTTCCAGGTAGACCTTGCCGCCGCTGCTGCCGAACTTGTAGGCATCGTTGATGATGCGTACCGAGGTGCCCACCGGCACCATGCTGGCCATTTCCAACACGTTGTTGTTGAACATGCGGAAGCAACCGTGGCTTGTACGCGTGCCGATACCAAATTTCATGTTGGAGCCGTGGATCAGATAACCCGGCGTGCCCAGGGTGAACTTGAACGGCCCCAGCGGGTTGTCCGGACCGGCGGGCACCACATTGGGCAGCGGGTCACCATTGGCGGCGTGTTCAGCCTTGATCGAGGCAGGCGGTGTCCACGTCGGGTTCGGCGTCTTGGCGATGATGCTGGTATGGGCGATCGGCGAGCCCCAGCCTTCACGGCCAATCCCAAGGGGGAAGGTGTAGACCACGTTCTGCCCTTTGGGGAAGTAGTAGAGCCGGTATTCCGCCAGGTTGATCACGATGCCTTCGCGAGGGCCAGGCGGCAGGATGAACCGCGTCGGCAGCACAATCTCGGTGCCCGCGCCAGGCAACCAGGCATCCACGCCCGGGTTGGCCGCGACCATTTCCGAATAGCCCAGGTCGTAGGTAGTGCCAAGGTCAGCAAAGGTATCTTCGTATTTGGCCTTGATCACCTGGACCTGACCAACAATGTCCTCACCTGGTGGTGGCAAGGGCAACTGCAAGGCTGCCGACGGGCCGGCCGCACAGAGAGCAGCGAGAGACAGGCAGCAGGTGACGACGGAAAGGCGCGACAACATCCGGGAAATCCTTCGCAGAACGACGGGTAGGAAAAAACTGATTGTATACGTGAAGCGAGCGTCAAGCATCCATCGCCCCGCTACAGCTCGAAGCGCAGCTCCGGCCAGATCGGCGGCGTGCCGCGCTTTTGCGATTCGAGAATGGCGCGACACAAGGGGCAAAGCCGCTGATCCTGAAAAAGCGAGCGGTCCACCGATGACCAACGAGGTTGCGCGGGCAACAAAGTGCCGCACAGCGTACGGTCGATCGAGCCGCCCAACTCCAGCTGGCGCGCCACCAAATGCACCCTGACTTCCTGGCAGGCGAACAGGTCCAGCTGCTCGTCCGGCTCGATCAGTTGGTAGTTAAACAGGGACCAGGCAGGACGCGACATCAAGGGCTCCAAATCAGGGGGGCGCCACATTAGCCGAAAGCCTGCCGCTAGAAAAGCGTCATAACAGCGGTTTTAGCGTCGGCCAGACATTTTCCAGCAATTTGCCCTGGGCACCGACTGCCGGGTGCACTTGATCCGCCTGCATCAGCTCCGGATGCCCGCCCACGCCGTCAAGAAAAAACGGCACCAACGGCACGTTTTTCTCTTTGGCCAATACGCCGTACACCTCAGCGAATGCAGTGGTGTAACGCGGGCCGTAATTGGGCGGTAGTTGCATCCCCAACAGCAGCACCTTGGCACCACCGGCTTTGGATTGGTCGATCATCGATGCAAGATTTTGTTTCAATTGCGCGGGAGGCTGGCCACGCAAGCCGTCATTGCCGCCTAGCTCGATAACCACGACATCCGGCTTATGCTCTGCAAGCGCCGCCGGCAGCCGCGCCAGGCCTCCGGCGCTGGTGTCGCCGCTGATGGATGCATTGACTACTTTATCGTCGAAACCTTCCTGCTTGAGCCGTTGCTCCAGCAGCGCGACCCACCCTTTGCGGGTATCCAGGCCGAAACCGGCACTGATACTATCGCCAACGATCAGGACTGTACCCGCCGCTGCGTTCTGGGCCATGCACATCAAGGCCAGGCCAGCACTCAAAAACCACATTCGCATCGGATTCTCCATGGGCGCAAGCATTCTCACCGCGCGAAACCTTAGCAAAGTGGTTCCCAGCGCGGAAGGTGAACTGACTATCCTGCACCAACTGAGCCTGGAACTGAACAAAGGCGATAGCCTGGCTATCGTCGGCAGTTCCGGCTCCGGCAAATCCACTCTCCTGGGCCTGCTGGCCGGCCTCGACCTGCCCAGCAGTGGCGAAGTCACTCTTGCCGGTCAAGCCCTGAGCACCCTGGATGAAGACCAGCGCGCACGCATCCGTGCCGAGCATGTGGGTTTTGTATTCCAGTCTTTCCAACTGCTCGACAGCCTCAATGCACTGGAAAACGTCATGCTGCCGCTGGAACTGGACGGCCGCCAGGACGCCCGCGAGCGCGCCAGGCACCTGCTGGAGCGCGTTGGCCTGGGCCAGCGCCTGACCCACTCACCGCGCCAGCTTTCCGGCGGCGAACAGCAACGGGTGGCGATCGCCCGTGCCTTCGCGGCAGAACCTGACGTGCTGTTTGCCGACGAGCCCACCGGCAACCTCGACAGTCACACCGGCGAGCGCATCAGTGATTTGCTGTTCGAACTCAACAAGGAGAGCGGCACGACCCTGGTGCTGGTCACCCACGATGAGCGCCTGGCTCATCGTTGCCGGCGTTTGATCCGCCTTGAAGCCGGCCTGATGGTCGCGCCCCTGGAGCCTTGATGGCACGTTTGCCGCTATTGCGCCTGTTCAGCCTTGCCATGCGTCAATTGCTGCGCGATGCCCGCGCCGGCGAATTGCGTGTGCTGTTCTTCGCCTTGCTGGTGGCTGTTGCTGCCAGCACTGCCATCGGCTACTTCGGCGCACGCCTCAACGGCGCCATGCTGTTGCGCGCCACTGAATTTCTCGGTGCCGACCTGGTGCTCGAAGGCAGTTCGCCGGCTCGCCCCGAGCAGATCCAAACCGGGACCGAACTGGGCCTGGATCACGCACGCATCGTAGAGTTCTCCAGTGTTATCGCCACGGATAACGGCATCCAACTCTCCAGTATCAAGGCGGTCAACGAGCAATACCCGCTGCGCGGCGAGCTTAAAAGTGCCGCGCAGCCGTTCGGGGTCGAAACAGCGGGAGGCGGCCCCAAGCCCGGCGATGCCTGGGTGGAAGCACGGCTGCTGACAGCGCTGGACCTGAAGGTTGGCGACAGCATCGATGTCGGCATGAAGACCCTGCACCTGACACGCATACTGACCTATGAGCCCGACCGTGCCGGCAACTTCTACAGCCTCACGCCCCGGGTGATGATCAACCTGGCCGACCTGGAGGCGACCGGTGTGGTCCAGCCCGGCAGCCGCGTCAGCTACCGCGAACTGTGGCGGGCGCCCCAAGGCAGTACGGCGCTGCAAACCTATCGTGACCTGGTCAAACCCGGCCTCGCCGCCAACCAGCGCCTGCAGGACTCACGCGACGGCAATCAGCAAATCGGCGGTGCGCTGGGCAAAGCCGAGCGCTACCTGAACATGGCCAGCCTGGTGGCAGTGCTGCTGGCTGGGGTAGCAGTGGCGTTATCGGCCAATCGTTTTGCCAGCCGACGTTTCGATGCCAGCGCGCTGCTGCGTTGCCTGGGGTTGTCACGGCGCGAAGCGATGTTGCTGTTCAGCCTGCAACTGAGCGTATTGGGACTGCTGGCAAGCCTGACCGGCGCCCTGCTCGGCTGGCTGGCGCAGTTTGGGCTGTTCTATTTCCTGCACGACCTGCTGCCGGCGGACGTGCCGCCCGGCGGGTTGTTACCTGCGGTCGCGGGGATTGGCACCGGGCTGGTTGCCCTTGCCGGCTTCGCCCTGCCGCCGCTGGCTGCCCTGGGCCGTGTTCCACCGCTGCGAGTATTGCGGCGTGACCTGTTGCCTATCCCCTCCAGCACCTGGATGGTCTACGGCGCCGCATTGTTCGCCCTCGGGTTGATCATGTGGCGCCTGAGCCTCGACCTGGTACTGACTTTCGCGCTGCTGGGCGGTGGCGTGGTGGCGGCGCTGATCCTCGGCGGCCTGCTTCTATTGCTGCTGCAAAGCCTGCGGCGATTGTTGGCCCGTGCATCCCTGCCCTGGCGCCTGGGCCTGGGACAATTGCTGCGTCATCCGTTGGCGGCGGCAGGCCAGTCCCTGGCCTTTGGCTTGATCCTGTTATCCATGGGGTTGATCGCCCTGCTGCGCGGCGAATTGCTCGATACCTGGCAGAACCAGTTGCCCAAGGATGCCCCCAACTATTTCGCACTGAACATCCTGCCGGCCGACAAAGACGCTTTTGGCGCACGCCTGCTGCAGGTGCAAGCCCAATCCGCACCGCTGTATCCGGTCGTGCCGGGCCGGTTGATCAGCATCAATGGCGTTGCGGTGCAGGAAGTGGTCAGCAAGGACTCCAGCGGCGACCGTGCCGTGCAGCGCGACCTGAGCCTGACCTGGGCCGCCGACTTGCCACCGGGCAATGTCCTGAGCGCCGGCTCCTGGTGGTCGCCGCAACCGAGCGATAGCATTCCCGGGGTGTCGGTAGAAGCCAAGGTTGCCGAAAGCCTGAAGCTCAAGCTCAACGATCATCTGGTGTTCACAGTCGGTGGCGAGAATCGCGAAGCCCGCGTGACCAGCCTGCGTACGATCAATTGGGATAATTTCCAACCCAACTTCTTCATGATCTTCCAGCCGGGCACATTGAAGGATCTGCCCGCCACCTACCTGACCAGCTTCTATCTCGCGCCGGGCCACGACCAACAGATCGTCGATCTGTCCAGGGCCTTCCCGGCCGTTACCATCCTGCAGGTCGAGGCACTTCTGGAACAGTTGCGCAGCATCCTCGCCCAAGTCACCCTGGCGGTGGAGTATGTGCTGCTGTTTGTGTTGGCGGCAGGAATGGCCGTGCTGTTCTCCGGTTTGCAGGCCACCCTGGATGAGCGAATTCGTCAAGGCGCGCTGTTGCGTGCCTTGGGCGCCGAACGCAAGTTGCTGGTCAAAGCGCGACGCATTGAGTTCGGCTTGCTGGGTGCAGTCAGTGGCCTGCTGGCCGCACTCGGCACAGAGCTGGTGACCTGGGTGCTGTATCGCTACGCGTTTGACCTGGCCTGGCACCCTCACCCGTGGCTGCTGCTATTGCCGGTGATAGGTGCCCTACTGATTGGTGGCGCCGGGGTCTTCGGCACGCGCCGTGCGTTGAATGCCAGCCCGCTGACAGTACTGCGCGAAGGCTGAAACGCCGACGGCCTGCACCCTGCCCGGGCGCAGGCCGTCATTGCCTACTTCTCATACTCGATGTGCGTGATCCACCAGCACACTTCCCCGTTTGGGGTCTGCACAATCGCCTCATCGTCCACTTCCTTGCGCAGCAGCGCACGCGCCATGGGTGAGTCAATGGAGATGTAATCCATGCGGTCGTAGATCTCGTCATAACCCACGATGCGAAAGCGCTTGGTGTCACCCTGTTCGTTTTCGATCTCCACCCAGGCACCGAAGAATACTTTCCCCTCTTGCTCGGGCCGGTACTCCACCACGCGCATGTCTTCCAGGCGTTTGCGCAGATAACGCACCCGCCGGTCGATTTCACGCAGCAGCTTCTTGTTGTACTGGTAGTCCGCGTTTTCGCTGCGGTCTCCCAGGGAAGCGGCCCATGTCACTTTGCGCGTGGTATCAGGGCGCTTCTCACGCCACAGGTAATCCAGCTCTTTTTTCAGCGCATCATGACCTTCTTTGGTAATCAGCTTGGTACTCAAACCCTTGCATCCCCAGGTAATGTCCAATGGTGCCGATACGCCACGGCCTCATGCCCTGGCGCCGGCCGGCTGGAGCTGATGATAAATGAACCCTGCAAAGTAGCCAGACCGGCAGGCAGATCAATTCATCTCAGGCGCCTCCAGGACCCGGTCCAGCTCAAGCAGCGTGCTGTGCAGGTGCTGCCGCATGGCTGACAGCTGCGACATCATCAGCGTCAATTTTTCGGTTTTTTGGCCGGCCCCGAGCAGCTCGTCCTGCAGTTGCCTGTGACGCTGCTCGACCTCGCGGCTTTTCTCATCCAGCTGGCTTTGCTGCTGGTGCAGGCGAACTTGCCACTGTTCAAGCATCTCCTCTCGCTCGATGGCCGCATGCTTTTTTTGCGCCAGCTCCTGGGCGACCCGGGCAAGATTAGCCAGTGTGCTGTCCACCTCAAGCAAGGTGGCGTGCTCCTGGTGAGCCGGCAGTTTCGCGGGCGCAACCTCGCTCGATTCAGGCTCAACCGGCAGTGTACTCAGCCCCGCGGGCACGGATGCGTTGGGTAACGCGCTCACCGAATGCGAAGGCTCCTCGACAGTGTATTGATCCGCCGACTGAGTAGCGGCCTTCGGATGGCTCACGTCCTTCGGCGGTGCCACCATTTGGGACGAAAAGCGAATGCTCGGCACGATGACCGTCGTGCTTTCGATCGCGGGCAATGCGGGCGCTGACATGCCCAGGGTGATCACCTTCATCACCAACGCCTTCTTGATAATCACCGAGTGATGATCTTCGGGCCTGGCAGGCGGCAACCTGCAACCTTTCAAATCCACAAAATGAAAAGGCGTCTGGGGCTCGCCAGGGCCACTTGTCTTTGCGCCAGAGGCGCTCATGAGGATCTGCTTGAAGACCTGCATCGCCACTTGCAGGTCTTCCTTGGAGTCCACGGCCCCGAGGAAATAGCGCTCGAGTTTTTTACGCAATGCCGCGATATAAACCCGCGAGTGACCGGGTTCAGCCTCTTCATCCAGGCTATATACAAGAAAGTTCGAGTCGATCTGCGCGACAGCAAACCCACATAGCAGTGCACCGTTGACGGGCGCCTCTTCACCACTGCGTTCAAGAACAAGGGTACGTAGAAGCATCATGACAGTCAGACCTCATCACAAAAAAGAAAACTTTATATAAACATCAGATAAACATCCGACCATTAACAAGCCCTCAAAACAAAACAATTGTTTCAGTGAGTAATCAAACTGAGCGTAGGACTTGTCTTATTAATCAGATCACGCGTTCCCAAGCACAACTAATGAACGTACCCTTTTTAATGCCCTCAACGGCCATCCGCCCCTGCCAAACTTATTCGGTAAACCCATGATCGAGATAAGCAACCTGACGAAACAACTTGGCAGAAAAAACATCATTACCGACTTTTCATTCTGCACCCAGCGCCGAGAATGCATAGGTCTATTTGGTGAGCGGGGTTCCGGCAAGACAACGTTATTGAACTTGATCTCGGGTGCGATCAAGCCAACTTCCGGGAAAATCAATATTCAGGGAATGAGCACCCAGACCCATCCCATTCAAACAAGGAACGCAGTGGGCTATCAACTTCATGAAGGCCTCAGTCACGATGTGATGTCCGTCAAAAGCCTGCTGAACTTTGTTGCCGCCGTCAGGGGATTGCATGGTGCCGAAAAACGCAAAAGAGTTGATCAAGTCGTTATGCGCCTGGAACTGTCATCCGTATTCAACTGCCCGATGGATACGCTCTCCCTTGGCATACAGCGCAAAGTTGCAATTGCCCAAGCCATCGTGCATTCGCCCAAGTTGCTTTTACTGGACGAGCCCTTGGAAGGACTTGGCCCTGATCAGTGGCTCAAGCTCAGGACACTTATCCAGTCCTTGAGCGAAGAAATGACCCTCATCATCGCCTCCCGTCATTGCGACGCGCTGTCTGATCTTTGCACCCGGGCGCTGGTTATCGCGGGGGGGCGCCTGAAGGCCGATACCTCTCTGGTGGACCTGCAACGCAGCTCCAGACATTACCAAGCTGTAACCCTGGCCGCCGATACACCACTGGATTTACTGGCGCTCGCCGTCTTACCCGGCGTCGCAGGCATTGAAGAAGACCGGCATACACCGGGCACTGTGACGGTTCTGGCCATGCCTGGCCACGCCATTTTCCCTTCCATCAACGCGCTCATCACCCACCGCGGCTGGAACATCACGTCCATGCACCTGGAGCCAGGACGCTTGAACGACGTTGTTCACCATCTCAGCCAAGAGGTCTCCCCTTGAAACTGCTAACCGTCATTTTCAAACGCCAACTCGCCAGTTATGCCTCTTCACCCAGTACTTATCTGAGCGTAGCGGTGTTCCTGGCGCTCTGTGCCACGCTGGGGCTGCACACCCAGCAGTGGCTGGAGCGAAACAGTGGCGACATGCAAGCCTTCTTCGAGTTTCACCCCTGGCTCTATCTTCTGCTGATTCCCACTTTATCGACGCAGTTATGGTCAGATGAACACAACGCGAGCTTTTCGAACATGATGAAAACCTTGCCTGTCACCTCGACGGAGCGCGTTATCGGAAAGTTCATGGCGGCTTGGGTCGTGTGCAGCATTGCCCTGCTTTTAAACTTTCCAATAGTGATCGCCACTCACTATCTTGGCACCGCCGACAACGGCGTTATCGCCTCACAATTCATCGCCAGCTGGTTACTGGCGGGCAGTTACCTGGCGGTCGGTTGCTTTGTCTGTGTACTGACTCACCAACGCATTGTGATTTTCCTGTTGACACTGGGTCTGCTACTAACCATCAGCGGCCTGTCCTCCATACTCGATGCGCTGGAACATCAGGCCCCGATATGGGTGGTCGATAGCTTGATATCGCTCAATCCTATTTTACGTTTCAACACGATGGACAGCGGAAAACTGACCCTTCACGACGTGTGTTACTTCATCAGTATCATCCTTGTTTTTCTTTCAGCGACGACTGTCACACTCAACTATAAAAACCGCTGAGAAGGAAAGTCCCTGATGCGATCCGCTTTTCGTACAGGCATGACACTCATCGTCATGTCGCTACTTTTTCTCGCATTCAATCTGGTCTGGATAAAAAAAACACCTGACATTCGCTGGGATTTTTCACAAGAGAAAAATCATACTTTATCGCAGGCCGCGCGAAACTTTCTTACAACTCTCGAAGGCCCGCTGGATTTGTATTACTTCAACTCAATCAATGATCCCAAGAAACCCCACGCATTAAAGCGCTACGGTCAACGGGTGGAAGATTTACTCAGGGAGTTTGAAAAAGCAGCCAGGGGCATGATCAACCTGCATGTTATCGACCCGGCTCCATTTTCCGAGGAAGCCTACAAGGCCAGTTTATTCGGACTGGATAATACGCAAGGTTTCATGGGCCTCATCGGTACACGCACCGGCCAAAGTGCACAGCGCATCGAAGCTTTCAGCCCAGACCAGGCGCCCTTGCTTGAGTATGAAATCAGCCGACTGATCCATGCCTTGATGCAGCCTGAACGTCCGACTGTCGGCGTGCTGTCGGGGCTCGCGTCCAATGCTGCTGCGGGAGAACTGTTGGCGCAGATGCGCGGGCATTTCAACCTGGTTGAACTGAGCGCCAACATCGCCCAGGTACCGGCATCGATCGGGACGTTGATGGTCATCCATCCGCGCACCCTGCCCGAGCAAGCCTTGTATGCGATTGAACAGCACGTATTAAAGGGTGCCAGGCTGATGATCTTCATCGACCCGGTGAGCGAGATGGCCACGGGCTCCGTCTCGACAGACTCCAAGCTGGAGGAACTGCTTGCGGCCTGGAGTGTGCAGATGCCGACGGACAAGCTGTTGGTCGATAACCTCTACGCCTCATCGGCCACCCAGGGCCCCGGAAAGCCGATGGTTTTGCACCCGGCCAGGCTGAACCTGCCACGACAGGCCATGACCGCCAACGATATAAGCAGCTGGAAACTGAGCTCAATGATCGTGTCGAGCAGCGGCGCACTTTCCCGCACCCGCAAAAGCCGTATGACCTTCACGCCCCTGCTGCAAAGCTCCCGGCAATCGGTACTGCTCGACGCAAGGCAATTTGCTTTCGCGACGACGTTCGATTCACTCGCCGATAACGCCGCTGCGCCCAGGCAGGCCCACGTCATTGCGGCTCGCCTTGAGGGCCCCGCCTACTCGGTGTTTCCCGAGGGACTGAATGGAAAGCCGCCCGGCGTGCAGAAAGCCTCACAGATCCAGGTCGTGGTGATCGCCGACACGGATATGCTCGCAGACGCGGTCATCCGCTCGGCCCCCAACAGCAACGTGCAATTTGTCTTGAACACCTTGGATAACCTGGCGGCATCACCGGCGCTTGCGGCCATTCGACCACGCGCCACGCACAGCCGGCCCCTGCATACGCTCGAACACATGCGTGAGACCGCGGCGCAGGCTTATCGGGAAAGCGCGGGAGAGCTGGAACGACGACTTGAGCACACGGAACAAGAGTGGCAACGCTTGAACCCACAGGCTGCGAGTGTGGGTACCCAGGCAGTGGCAGCCAATACCCAGTTGCAAGCGCTCAACAAGGAGCGCTTGCGACTGCCCATGGAACTCAACGCGCTGAGGGTCAAGGCTTACGCGCCCGTTCATCGCTTCGAAGACAGCCTGAAGCTGCTGCTGATCGCGACGGTGCCGCTGCTGTTATGCCTGATCGCCTGGATGCTGGCTTTTTGGTTGCGTCGACGTCGGGCGCGCTCTTCAGCGGCCGGTCACTGAGCTCTCAGCGGCGGGTGATCAGGCCCTGTCGGGCAATACGCGTGAGGTGGCGGATCACGTCATCGGCATTGCCGGCACTGGGCGCCTGTATCACCGCGAGGTCGAAACTGTTGCTGGCAAAACGCGCCAGGGAATCACCGTCTTCAACGAACTGGATCAGAAACGCCGAAGGCCGCCCAGTACGACGAGGCCAGCCATCCAGATAACGCAGCAGCGTCGGCTGGTGCTTGCCGCCAAGCAGGATCTTTGGATTGCGTTGAGTCAGGCCCGCAGTGATCGGGGCGAGTCGAATAAGGGGGCGTAGTGCATTCATCGTGTCGTGTCTCTGCCTCAAAAGTCTGCGGGCAGGTGAGAGGCAACACCGAACCAGCGCTTTAGCGGTATTTCGAAGTGTGCTCTGCAGGGCAGAACCGTCTTCTGTCGGGCTGCATCGAGTCCCGGTGGCGCCCCGCAATTAGCTGTTTAAATCGGCGCATGAGCAGCATCCTAGAGAAGCCGATAGGCCAGTGTCAAGAATCCCGGACAACGAAAAAGCCCGCACGTGGCGGGCTTTTGGGGGACGTTAACCGAGGGTCAGCGGCTGATGGCGCCATCGGCCGACAGTTTGCCGGCGCCTTCCAGCAGCACGGCCAGCGTACCGCCCAGCAAGGCCAATGCGAACTCATAACCGTTGTTGGCCATGAACAGACCGTTGTGGATATGCACCGAGAAAATCGCCACCAGTGTAAGAATGGTCAAACCCAATGCCGCAGGGCGTGCCAACAAGCCGATGATCAGCGCCAGGCCGGCAAAGAACTCGGTACCGCCCGACAACACGGCCATCAGGGTGCCGGGTGCCAGGCCGATGCTTTCCATCCACTGTGCCGTGCCGGCCAGGCCATAACCGCCAAACCAGCCGAAGAGTTTCTGTGAGCCGTGGGCGGCGAAGATAATGCCGACAAAGATGCGCAGGATGGTCAGGCCATAACCGGCGCGGGTGGACAGAATGCTTTTGATCAGTGGGCTCATCGGGGTAATCCTTTTCTAAGTAGGAGGTGGTTGGCCGCTATATTAATCAAATTAGGCAATGTTAAAAGCCGAAAAAATGCCTAATAGACATCGAATAAATCGATTATTTGCGTGAGGCGATCTTTGGCCCTGCCGGCTCCAGGGACTCCCGCTCCCGATTGAACGCCAGGTAATACTTGTTCACGCTATTAACATAGCTGACGCCACCCATCCCCACCTGCTCCATGGCAATGCGTTCAACCTGGAAGAACCACTGGTTCGGATTCAGCCCACGCCGTCGCGCCTCCGCCCGCATGCCCTGTACGCGCTCCGGCCCCATGTTGTACGCCGCCAGCACAAAGGCCATGCGCTCTCTTTCGTTGAGCTTGGGGCTGGCGAAGAACTTCCGACGAATCATCGACAAGTAGCGCGCGCCCGCCTGCACATTGCTATCAAGGCTCTCGATACTATTCACCCCGACCCGCTGGGCCGCTGAAGGGGTGATCTGCATCAAGCCCGTAGGCCCACCGCTGTTGCGCGCACCGGGGTCCAGTGCGGACTCCTTGAACGCCAGCGCGGCCAGGTTCAACCAGTCAATGCCCTGCTCCCGGGCATGTTTTTGCAGGACCGGGCGCAGCTTTTCCAGGCGCTGGCGGTCGGCGCGAGCCAGTGGGTTGCGCACCTGATAGAGGCGTCGGTAGATCCGTTGAAAGGCCACATCCTGATCGGACGGGGTGCGATAAACCTTGAGGAACCGATCAATGCTGGCCCGCAGCATCGAAGCATCCTGGCGCACGAACCAATATTCGTCACCCGGCTCGCTGATCACGACCTGCTTGTCAAAACGAAGCTTGGGCAGGATTTTCGACCAGCGTTCGGCGATGGGTTTCTCAACGATGGTCAAATGGAAGATCCCGGCCTGGACCA
Source organism: Pseudomonas sp. R11F (assembly GCF_050312575.1). NCBI lineage: Bacteria > Pseudomonadati > Pseudomonadota > Gammaproteobacteria > Pseudomonadales > Pseudomonadaceae > Pseudomonas > Pseudomonas sp. R11F. The sequence goes on from NZ_JBNPJU010000005.1 coordinate 85,083, forward strand.
TCTCCAGCACATCTTCTACCGCCAATGTCGGATCGACCCACTCCACCTTTATCGGTGGTTGCTTGTGCAGCGCAAGCTTCTGATTGACCTGGCTGATGGCATCCGCCGCGGCACTGCCGGTGGTCAGCGACAATGTTCGCCCCGATAATTGTTCAAGCCTGGTAAACCGGCGCTCACCTTTCACTCCCACCAGCCATAACGGCACATTGCTGACGATCGGATCGCTGGTGCTGAGCTTGTGCGCGGCCTTTACATCCAACAGCTCGCCGGGGGCGACCAGGTCACCTTCGCCACGGGCCAACGCACCGAGCAACTGGTCCTTGGCCTTGGGAATGATCTTGAGGCTGATTTCTTCACCGTCACGGGCGTGGCCGTTCAAGTACTGCTCAAAGGCGCGCAGGCGGTGGTACTCGACACCGATCGCCTGGCCCTGAATTTCGCCCGAGCTGTTGCGGCTCTGATTGACCAGCACGCGCAGGGTGCGGCTGGAACGAATCTGCGCCAGGTCTCGCACCTTGCCGGGCTTGGTCACTTCCACCGGGCCGTCCAGACGCGCTGCCGCCGTCATCGGCAGCAGCAACGTCAAGCACAACATGAGCAACGCCGAGGGTCGGATCATCCGCTCTCCGGAAAGAATACTGGCCAGCGCCCTCGTGAAAGACGAGGCACTGGAGGTCAGAAACAGAGCGCTTAAAGCGCTGGCAAGGCGCGCAACGGTGGCAGGGAGGCAGGCATTCGGCCCACCACAATGTCACTTGCGACGTTCAAAGACAGCTTTAACTCGTTGTAGTTCTTCGTTTTCTTATAAATCTACAGCTCTGATATGCTTTCCGGCCGCAGGCGGAGATAGCACCATGCAACTCATTGATATCGGCGTCAACCTGACCAACCCCAGTTTCGACGAGAGGCATCAAGCCGTTCTCGATCGCGCCTATGCCGCCGGCGTACAACAATTGGTGCTGACCGGTACCAGTGTCGACGGCAGCGAACAAGCCTTGGAACTGTGCGTAAAACTCGACGACAGCGGCCAGCACCTGTTCAGCACGGCGGGCATCCATCCGCACTCCGCCAGCGACTGGAACGGCGACAGCGCCCAGCGTTTACGCGGCTTGCTCAGCGAAGGCCGGGTACGTGCCGTGGGCGAATGCGGGCTGGATTTCAACCGGGACTTTTCCCCGCGCCCTCAGCAGGAAAAAGTCCTCGAAGAGCACCTGGCCCTGGCGGTCGAGTTGAAACTGCCGGTGTTTCTCCACGAACGCGATGCCAACCAGCGCCTGCTGGAGATCCTCAAGGATTACCGCGACCACCTGACCGCCGCCGTGGTGCATTGCTTCACCGGCGAGCAGCAGGCGCTCTTCAGCTACCTCGACCTTGACCTGCATATCGGCATCACCGGCTGGATCTGCGACGAACGCCGTGGGACACATCTGCATCCACTGGTCAGGGAAATCCCGCGCGGGCGCCTGATGCTGGAAAGTGACGCGCCCTACCTGCTGCCGCGCACCCTGCGACCAAAGCCGAAAAATGGTCGCAATGAACCGGCCTATTTGCCGCAGGTGCTGCATGAGGTTGCCCTGCACCGCAGCGAAACCCCGGAAGATCTGGCCGAACACAGCACAGCCTGTGCCCGTGCGTTTTTTGGGCTGCCCTGCCTGGGTTGAGACAACCGTGTCGATGCGGTGCATTGACCCATGTCAAAACCGGATTTCTTAATAGCGGCACAATAATGGCACCTTGCCAATGCTGTTTCCGCTATCAGAGAAAACCTTCCATGGGTGCCTGGCTTAGCAATATCTCGCTGAAATACAAATTCTGGGCCGTCAACGCGGTGGCCTTCATCACCACCCTGTTGCTGGTGTTGTACGCCGTGCAGCTCGAACAACAGGCACGCAACGATGCGGCCCAAACCTCGGCGCAAGCGCAAGCACGATTGCTCGCGGCCTGGCCTGCCGACAAGGCGCTGCCCACGGACGAGCATTGGTTGACGTTTGCCCGGGGCCAAGTCCCACAATTGGCAGACCAGGATCTGTCAGCCCTCAGCAGCGCCAGCGGCTGGGTCGAGCTGAATCACAGGGCCCTGTTCGGTGAAAACCCGCTGATCGGTGCTGACGTCATTACACGTGCCGACGGGCCACAGATCGCCGTGTTGGCCTACGGACGCAGCCTGAGCCAGGTCTTCGCCGAACGTTTCGCCAACTACGCCGTGGCCGTGCTGATCCTGATGCTGGCGATGCTCGGTGCCTCGCAACTGCTGATCCGTTTCCTGCTCAGTCAACTCAATACCCTCAAGGACGTGATGCTGCACGTTGAGAAAACCGGCGATCTGTCGGCCCGCGTGCCCCTGGCCTGCAAAGACGAAGTCGGCCAGATGGCCAGCGCGTTCAACGCCATGCAGGCCGGCTACCAGCGCGTGGTCAACACCGTGGCCAGCACCGCTCGGCAACTGGACGAGGGCGCCGCACGCCTGGCCAGCAGCATGAACGAAGTGCAACACGGCATGCTCGGCCAGCAGAGCGAAACCGACCAGGCCGCCACGGCGATCAATGAGATGACCGCCACCGTCCACCACATCGCCCAACACGCCGGCGCCACCCGCGACCTGTCACAGACCGCCGACACCCTTGCCGGCAGCGGCCAGGAGGTGGTCATCCGCGTGCAACACTCAATTGCCGGGCTGTCCACCGGCGTGCAACAAACGGCGCAAATGATCCAGAAACTGGCCGAGGACAGCCAGAAAATCAACGGCGTGGTCAGTGTGATCCACAGCATCGCCGAACAGACCAACCTGCTCGCGCTCAACGCCGCCATCGAAGCCGCTCGCGCCGGGGAAATGGGCCGGGGCTTCGCCGTCGTCGCCGACGAAGTGCGCAACCTCGCCAAACGCGTGCAAAGCTCCACCGACGAAATCACCCGCATGGTCTCGGCGCTGCAAGCCGGTACTCGCGATGCGGTGGATTTCATGCAGGAAAGCTCATTCAAGGCCGACGACTGCGTGCAGCAAGCCCAGGAAGCCGGCGCCGCACTGGCCGAAATCACGGGGGCCGTGGCACAGATGCGCGAGAGCAACACGCAGATCGCCGTGGCCGCCGAGCAGCAAAGCCATGTCGCCGAAGAAATGAACCGGGCAGTGGTGAGTATTCGCGATGTGACGGAAAACACCGTGCAACAGACCGTGGGCTCGGCCAGCACCAGCAATGAACTGGCGACGCTGGCTGGAGCACTGAGCAAGGCGATCGGACAGTTGAAGCTCTGACTCAATAGCCAAGCAAGGCTGGCTATGGCCCCCATAGCCAGCCCCAATTCGGGC